>NZ_CP113068.1:6300000-6388479 GCF_026625885.1 Roseateles sp. SL47
ACCGCGCGATCGCTGGGCCAGCGGCTCACGCTGATTCGCTTGCTGCTGATTGCCGCGCTCTCGCTCGCGACCGGCGCAGCGGTGGCGCAGTGCGGACTCATTGCCTTTGTCGGACTGATTGCACCGCATCTGGTGCGCAGCTGGGGCCCCACCACCCATGGCGCCTTGCTGCTGTTGTCCCCGCTGACCGGCGGGGCGCTGCTGCTGAGCGCGGATATCGGCGCACGCTGGATGATGGCTCCGCAGGAGTTGCCGGTGGGCATCATCACCGCGCTGCTGGGCGGCAGCTACCTGCTGTGGCTGATGCATCGGCGTGGCAGCGCCTTGGGAGCCACGCGATGAGCCCGCGGCCTGACCTCCAGGTGGTGCGCAGCGTCAGCCCATCCGCTGCTGATCCGTCGGCCCGACTGACCCGTGCCCCCCGCCTGCGCATCGAGCTGCAGTCGCTCTTGCTGGGTGAGCGCCCGGTGCTGCAGCCGCTGAGCCTTTCGCCCGCCCCGCAGGAATGGACGGCCGTGGTGGGCCCCAACGGCGCGGGCAAGTCCACCCTGCTGCGTGCCATGGCCGGCCTGCTGCGCTTCCAGGGCAGCCTGACCCTGGACGATCGTGACTGGTCCTCCTGGCCCGCGCGTGAACGGGCCCGCCACCTGGCATGGCTGGGCCAGCACGAGACCACCGCCGAAGAGCTGACGGCCCTGGATGTGGTCATGCTGGGCCGCCTGCCGCATCAGCCCTGGCTCGCCCCTGCGAGCGAGGCCGACCATGCCGCCGTGTGGCACGCCATGCAGCAGACCCAAAGCTGGGAATGGCGACACCGTCCCTTGGGTCGCCTCTCCGGGGGCGAGCGTCAACGGGTGCTGCTGGCGCGTGCGCTGGCGGTGCAGTCCGGTGTGCTGCTGATGGACGAACCGCTGGCCCATCTGGACCCGCCGCATCAGAGCGACTGGGTGCAACTGGTGCGCGCACGTGTGGCCGAAGGGGCGGCCATCGTCAGCGTGCTGCATGAACTCAACATCGCCCTGCAGGCCGATCGCCTCGTGGTGATGGACCAGGGGCGCATCGTCCACCAGGGCGCTCCTCACGACCCCGCCACCCATGCTGCCCTGCAGACCGTGTTCCACCACCGGCTGCACATCCTGCAGGTGCAGGGCCGCTGGATCGCGCTCAACGCCTGAAGACCTGACCATGAGCTGCTCCATGCTTTTCATCAGTGCTCCGGCCTCCGGCCAGGGCAAGACCAGCATCACCGCCGCCATCGCGCGTTCGGCCGTGCGGCGCGGCCAGCGCGTGCGTGTCTTCAAGACCGGGCCGGACTATCTGGACCCGATGGTGCTGGCACGCGCCAGTGGACACCCGGTGTATCAGTTGGACCTGTTCATGGGCGGCGAGGACCACTGCCGCAGCCTGCTCACAACTGCCGCCGCGCAGGCTGACCTGGTCCTGGTGGAAGGGGTCATGGGCCTGTTTGACGGCGCCCCCAGCAGTGCCGACCTGGCGGCGCGTTTCGGGCTGCCCGTGCTGGTGGTGCTGGATGCTTCGGGCATGGCCCAGACCTTTGCCGCCGTGGCCACCGGCTTGGCCCGCTACCGCAGTGACATCCACGTGGCGGGCGTGGTGGCCAACCGGGTGGGTAGCCCGCACCATGCCCGCATGGTGGCGGAAGGCTTGCCGCCGGATCTGCCGCTGGTGGCCGCCCTGCAACGCCAGGAAGCACTGAGCCTGCCGGAGCGGCATCTGGGCCTGGTGCAGGCCCTGGAGCTGCCGGACATCGACGCCCGGCTGGACGCCTGGGCCGATGCCTGGGAGGCAGGCGAGGCGCTGGGCGTGGGGCTGAGCGCCATCCCTCACAGCCAGATCACCCAGTGCGCCGCCCCGCAGACGGATCCCTCGATCAACACCCGGTTCAGCAGCCCGTCCAGCGCCTCGTCCAGCGCCGCATTCAGCGACCGATTCAGCGCCCCATTCAGCGATCACCCGCTCGCGGAGACACCGCTGAGCGGCCTCCGCATCGCCGTCGCCCAGGACGCCTGCTTCTCCTTCATCTATCCCGCCAACCTCGACACCTTGCGCGCGCTCGGCGCAGAGGTGCTGTGCTTCTCTCCGCTGGCCGGGGAGTCGCTGCCGGCCTGCGATGGGCTGTGGCTGCCTGGCGGTTATCCGGAACTGCATGCAGCAGCCCTGCAGCAGCATGTCACCTTGTTCCCCAGCCTGCGCCAGCATCTGGAAGCCGGCAAGCCGCTGCTGGCCGAATGCGGCGGCATGCTGGTGCTGCTGGACACGCTCACCGATGCCGAGGGCCAGACGCATTCCATGGCCGGCCTGATGCCTGGCAGCGCGCGGTTGCAGCCCCGGCTGGCCGCGCTTGGCCTGCAGTCGGTGGACTGGCCCGAAGGCGCACTGCGCGGCCACAGTTTCCACTACTCCACCATGGAGACCCCGCTCACGCCCGTGGCTCGCGCCAGCAATCCCAATGGGGGCCGCACGGCCGAACCGCTCTATCAGCAGGGCGCGCTGCGGGCGAGCTACCTGCACCATTACTTCCCGTCCAACCCGGCCGCTGTGGCAGCCTTCTTCCAGTCGGTGGATGGCCACCGCGTCCGCCCGGCCTGATCCGGACGCGTTCTTTCAACCCCCTCTGCAACCCCTGCACCCCGCCCCCCCATGGAAATCGAACAACCGCCCGTCGATCGCGAACGCATCATCCCGTCCGGCGAGCGCCGGGGTCTGATCCTGGTTCACACCGGCAACGGCAAGGGCAAGAGCACGGCCGCCTTCGGCCTGGCCTTGCGGGCCCATGGGCGCGGCAAGCTGGTGAAGATCTACCAGTTCATGAAGGTGCCCAGCGCCCGCTTTGGAGAACATCGGATGTTCGAGACCCTCGGCATTCCCATCGAAGGCCTGGGTGACGGTTTCTCCTGGAAGAGCAAGGACCTGGAGCATTCGGCTCAGTTGGCGCGGGACGGCTGGGAACGCGCCAAGGCCACCATCGACGCGGGTGAGCACTTTCTGGTGGTGCTGGACGAGATCATGTACCCGCTCCGGTATGGCTGGCTGCCACTGGAGCCGGTGCTGCAGACGCTGAAGGATCGCCCCTCGCATGTGCATGTGGTGCTGACCGGCCGCAATGCGCCGCAGGAACTGGTCGACCTGGCGGACACGGTCACCGAGATGACCCAGGTGAAGCATCACTTCACCGCAGGCGTGCCCGCGCAGCGCGGCATCGAAGATTGACGCGGAGCAGATGATGACCTCCACCCCCGTGTGGCTCCCGTTGCTGTTGCCCCTGGCCATGCTGGTGGCGATGGCAGTGGACCGCCTGTGGGGCGAGCCGCCAGTGCGGCTCCATCCGGTGGTGGCCATGGGCCGATATCTGGGCCTGTGGCGGCAGTGGCTGCAGTCACGCTCGCCAGGTGGCGCCTTTGTGGGCGGCGCCGTCGCCTGGCTGCTGGGCGCTGCCGTGGTGGTGGGCCTGGCGCTGGGCGCGGAATGGCTGGTCTGGCACCTGATCGCCCCCTGGTCCGGCATGGGGCCGATGCTGCTGGCGGCGGGGGTGCTGGGCCTGCTGCTCAAGCCCATGCTGGCCTGGCGCATGCTGCGAGAGGAAGTGGCGGCGGTGGAAACCGCGCTGGCGCAGTCGTTGGACGCAGGCCAACAGCAGCTCTCGCGCTTGGTGAGCCGGGACACTACGGTGCTGACCGCCACCGAAGTGCGTGAAACCGCCATCGAGACCCTCGCGGAAAACCTCAACGATTCGGTGGTGGCCCCGCTGTTCTGGTTTGCGGTGGCGGGCCTGCCGGGAGCAGCGCTCTATCGCTTTGCCAACACCGCCGATGCGATGTGGGGCTATCGGGGCCCGTGGGAATGGGCCGGCAAATGGGCGGCGCGCGTGGACGACCTCTTGTCCTATCTGCCTGCCCGGCTGACCGGCCTGATGCTGGTGGCTTGGCGGCCCGGCCTGCTGCGCCCGCTGTGGCGGGAAGCCGGGCAGACGCCGTCGCCCAATGGCGGCTGGCCGATGGGCGCCATGGCGCTGCGCCTGGATCGGCGTTTGACCAAGCCGGGGCACTATCAACTCCATGCGGCAGGCGCAGCGGTCCAGGCAGCGGACATGGCCGCCGCCCAGCGCCTGGCCAGCGGGGCCCTGGTGGGTTGTGTGAGTGTCCTGGCCGTCTGGGCGGCCGGCATGAGGGGCCTGACACCATGGTGACCGACGCCACACGCCCTTCCGACCATGGCGGCACCGATGCTGGCCCGCCGGTGCACTACGACTTCTCGACCAATGCGCATCCGCTGGGCCCGCCCCCGGCGGTGCTGGATGCCGTGCTGGCGGCAGACCGTCAGCGGTATCCCGACCCGACCTACACCGCACTGCGGGCCCATCTGGCCGACTGGCATGCGGTGAGCGCGGACCGTGTCCTGCCGACCGCTGGCGGCGCGGAAGCCATCCGCCGGATCAGCCTGGCCGCCCTGCTGGCGGGTGTGACACGTGTGTGTGTGCCACAACCGGGTTTCGGCGACTACCAGGTGGCCGCACTGACACTGGGACTGGCGGTGGTGGGCTACCGGAATCGCCAGGAGCTGGTTCAGACGATGGACCGCCCCTGCCTGGTCTGGATCTGCGACCCCTGCAATCCCACCGGCAGCACCCTGAATGCGGCCGACTGGGCCGCCCTCGACGAGGCGCAGCGTGCCTCCGGCAGCCATGTGGTGGTGGACCAGGCGTATGAGCCGCTGCGGCTGCGGGGTGCTTCGTCCCTGCCGCCGTCGCAGGCGGACCGGCTCTGGCGCCTGATCTGCCCCAACAAGGCGCTGGGCCTGACCGGCGTGCGGGCGGCCTATCTGCTGGCACCGGTCGTCGACGACTGGCGCCCGCGTGTGCAATCGCTGGCGGCCAGCTGGGTGCTGTCAGCCGAGGGGGAAGCCCTGCTGCGCGCCTGGGCCCAGTCGGAGGTTCAAGAGGAACTGGCCGAGTCCCACCGCGTGTTGCTCGAATGGGTGCAGGACCAGCAGTTGCGGCTGGCCACCTGGGGCTTTGAGGCCCTGGCCGGCAGCGTGACGCCGTTCTGGATGGCGCGTCTGCCGGAGTTGGATGCGAGAACAGACCTGGACCTCGATCCGGCGCTGGATCTGAACCTGGACCTGGGGGCGGTGCGGCAGCTGGTGCTGCCGACGCCCCCTCCGTCTGCCACGCCCCCCAGCCCACCCTCGCCCTCACCTTCACCTTCACCCATCGCCCCACCGCCCCCCGCTGCGATCCCTGCGATGCAACCCGCTCGCCTGCTACCGACCACACCAGCCGCTCTGCTGCAGGCCCTGCGCCTGCACGGCATCAAGCTGCGTGACGCCAGTTCCTTCGGCTACCCGGGTTGGGTGCGGCTGTCAGTGCAGACGCCCCAGGCGCTGCTGGCCCTGATGAGTGCGCTGCATCAGGTGCTGGGCCCTCACCATGTTTCCCGTCGGCGCAGTGAAGCCCCTTCGCTGCCGCCCACCCTTGATTCCCCGGAGGATCCCGCGTGACCGTCCCCCCCGACACCTGCACCGCAGGCGCTGGTGATTCAGCCCACCACGCTGGCATGGACACACCCGCCCCCATTCGCCCGGGCACCCGTGGCCGCGCGGTGATGGTGCTGGGCACGACCAGTGGCGCTGGCAAGAGCTTCCTGACGACCGCGCTGTGCCGCTGGTATGCCCGCCAGGGTCTGCGGGTGGCGCCGTTCAAGGCGCAGAACATGAGCAACAACGCCCGTGTGGTGCCCGGTCTGAACGGGCGCATGGGAGAAATCGGATCCGCTCAGTATTTCCAGGCCCTGGCGGCACGTGCCCGTCCGGACGTACACATGAACCCGGTGCTGCTCAAGCCGGAAAAGGACACCACTTCGCAAGTGGTGGTGATGGGCGAGGTGGACGAGGCGCTGACCCGGGCGCCATGGCGCGCCCGCAGCGAATCCCTGTGGGCCCATGCCCGCACAGCGCTGCAGGCACTGCTGGCACAGAACGATGTGGTGGTGATTGAAGGGGCTGGTTCACCGGCCGAGATCAACCTGCATGCCAGCGATTACGTGAACATGCGCACCGCCCTGGCCGCCGATGCCGCCTGCCTGCTGGTGAGCGACATCGATCGCGGCGGAGCCTTTGCCCATCTGTTCGGCACGCACCAATTGCTGCCGGTGCATGAGCGTGCCTTGATCCGGGGCTTTGTGCTGAACCGATTCCGGGGCGATGCCACCTTGCTGGCCCCCGGCCCGGAGATGCTGCAATCCCTCACCGGCGTGCCGACCGTGGCCACGCTGCCGATGTGGCGCGGCCATGGCCTGCCGGAAGAGGACGGCGTCTTTGACGACCGCAGCACCGGCACCGGCAGTCATTGCCGGGTGGCAGTGGTGGCCTATCCACGCCTGTCCAACCTGGACGAATTCCAGCCGCTGCGCCAGTTGGACGGGGTGCGCCTGGTGTGGGCCCGCACGCCAGCGGATCTGATGGATGCCGACTGGATCATCCTGCCCGGCTCCAAGGCGGTGGCGGCGGATCTGGCCTGGCTGCGCGAGCAGCGCCTGGACCGCCGCATTGCCGACCATGCGGCCGCCGGCCGTCCGGTGCTGGGCATCTGCGGCGGGCTGCAGATGCTGGGCGAGGCCCTGATCGATCCCCACGGCCTGGACGGGAATGCGCCCGGCCTGGGCCTGCTGCCGCTGGTGACGCAATTCGAGCGCGACAAGCTGCTGCGCGACACCCAGGCGCAATTCGTCGCTTCGATGACCGGCCCGTGGGCCGCCCTGAGCGGCCTTCAGGCACAGGGTTATGAGATTCACCATGGCCGCACGGCTCAGCACCCCTCGCTCGCGGCGGCCACGCCGGTGCTGCAAGATGACCGTGGCGAGGTCATCGGCTGGCAGCAGGGCCCTGTGCTGGGCCATTACCTGCACGGCATGTTTGAAGACGAGCGCCTGCTCACGGCGCTGTTCCAGCGTCCGGTCCGGCCTCTGGAGCAGGTGTTTGATGAACTGGCCGACTATGTGGACCAGCATTTCGCGCCCGGAGTTCTGGCGGGCTTGCTCAACCCTGTGCCCCCCTCCAACGCCCCACCGCCCCTGCCCCTTCTGCCCCTCCTGCCGGAATGTCCCGCCCCCCATGACATTCCTGCGGCTCCCGATTCCTTACTTCGTCACCGTCATGACCACCGCTGAAGAACTGATTCCCACCATTGCGTCGCTGCAGGACAGTGCCCTGGCCGCCCGGCTGCAGCACCGCATCGATCGCAAGACCAAGCCGCTGGGCTCGCTCGGCCGCCTGGAAGACCTGATGCTGCGGCTGGGGGTGATCCTGGGCACCGAGACACCCGCGCTGGTGGAGCCGCAGATGATGGTGTTTGCGGCCGACCACGGCATTGCCGCCCACGGGGTGTCTGCCTTTCCGCCGGAGGTGACCTGGCAGATGGTGGAGAACTTCCTGTCCGGAGGCGCCGCCGTGTCGGTGCTGGCCCACCAGCATGGGCTGGCGCTGAGCGTGGTGGATGCAGGCGTGAAGCATTTGTTCCAACCGCGCGCCGGCCTGCTGATCGCCAAGATCGCCATGGGCTCAGGGGACATGCTGGCCGGCCCGGCCATGACCACCGACCAATGCGCCACCGCCGTGGCCGCCGGCAAGACCTTGCTGCAGAAGCGTCCCGGCAATGTGCTGCTGCTGGGTGAAATGGGCATTGGCAATACCTCGTCGGCGGCGCTGCTGTTGTCGCGTCTGGGGGGATATCCGCTGGTCGATTGCGTGGGCCGCGGTACAGGGCTGGATGATGCGCAGCTCAAGCACAAGCTGGACGTGCTGACACGCGCCCTGCAGCGCCATCCTCGCGCCACCGAGCCGCTGGCGGCACTGGCTGCGCTGGGCGGCCTGGAGATCGCGATGATGGTGGGGGCGGTCCTGCAGGCGGCGCTGGAACGGCGTGTGATCGTGGTGGACGGCTTCATCACCGGTGCCGCCGTGCTGGTGGCCTCGCGGCTGCAACCGGCGGTGCTGGAGCGTTGCGTGTTTGCCCATCGCTCGCAGGAGGTGGGCCACCGGCTGATGCTGGAATCGCTCAAAGCGCAACCGCTGCTGGATCTGGGCCTGCGCCTGGGCGAAGGCTCCGGCGCCGCACTGGCCTGGCCGCTGCTGGTGTCGGCCTGCCAGGTGCTGTCCGACATGGCCAGCTTTGACAGCGCCGGGGTGAGCGACAGGCACTGACACCGTCATCCTCAACATTGAGGATGCCCTGAGCGTGGCGCGGGCCTCAGGCTTCTTGCTGTGCCGCACCGTACGTCGATACGGTGTGAAGCCATCTCAGGGAGTGTCATGAAGAGTTCCATCAGCAACCTGGTCCCACGGTTTGAACGGTGGGCTCGGCTCGCGCCGTTGGCCCTTGCGCTGACACTGGGCATGGGCTCCGCCCTGGCCCAATTCAACCGACCGCCGGATTCCTTCCAGAGCGTGACGGTGACGGCGGGCGGCAACAGCCAGAGTGATGGATCCACCGGCAGCGGCAGCGCACCGTCGTCGGCCTTTGCGGCGGTGATCGGCGGGGGCGCTGGGGAACCTTCCGTCTCCAGCGCCTTTGCCACCACCACCCTGGGGGTGGGGTCGGTGTCGGGGTCCCTGGGCACGGCCTTCGCCGGCCCGGGGTCCGCGTCCGCACGGGCCGAGGCCTATCTGGGCGACGGGCTGACCCTGAACGCCAACACCACCGAGGGTGTTGCACGGCTGCACTTCAGCGTGATGCTGCTGGGCACCAGCGAGACGTTCCTGGATTCGACCGCCGTGCCGGGGGGTGTGCAGGGCAAGGCGGGTGATCTGAACACGCTGTTTGTGCTGGGCATCGATGATCACTTCGCGTCCTGGGACACCTACAAGACACTGAATTACGACGGCTCGACCCTGCTGGAAAGTTATCAGACCGGCAGCGGGCCGAATGGCCGGACCTATGGGGTGTTCAATTTCGTCGCCGAGCTTCCGCTGGGTTATGAGGTGCCGCTGGACTTCTACATGCTGCTGACCAGCGATCTGAACGCTGCCGGCATCTCGACCAACGGCGCGGCCTACACCGATGAATCCCCCGGGCTCTATTGGAATGGCATCTCCCAGGTGACGGCGCGGGACGGCACGGTGCTGGATTACTCGGTGTCGTCGCGCACCGGGGTCAACTATCTGTTGTCGGTGGCCCCGTTGGTGACACCGGAACCAGCCACCTGGCTGCTGGCCCTGGCCGGATTGCTGCCCTTGATGCTCTGGCGGCAGCGGGCGGCACGTGATGCCGCGCAGGCAGCGGAATGGCCGCAGAACCCCTGACGAGGGGCGATCGATCGACCGGCGTCCGGACGATCGGCGCAATGACTGGGCACACTAGGTCGACAACCAGCGGCTAATCAGCCGGGTGTAGCGCGGCATGATCACGTAGGTCATCAAGCCCACCGTGATGGTGGCCACCGACAGGTTGCCGGCCAAGCGCCCCCAGGGGCTGGGCAGCCATTCATGGAACTGGGGCGCCAGCCACCCGCCCAGCAGGGACGTGAGCGGAAAGATGACCGACAGGGTCGCCAGCGCCTGCTTGAGTCGGCGTGGGGGCGGCACCGACGCGGGTGACTCAAACCAGAATTCGAGGCCGGTCACCGTTTTCACTTCCTCCGGCGCGTCCAGCAGCGGTTGCACCTGCTGCAGCAAGGCTTGCCGCGCTTCGGAGCCGAACCAGTCCTCGGCATGGGCCAGGGTGTCGAAGTGGATGGTGATGGTGTAGTCCAGCGCACCAGGCCCGGGCGGCACGATCTGCACACCACGATGGCCCGGAAAGCGGCCCGCAATCGGGATGACTTCACGCAGCCAGGCCTCGTAGGCGGGGCGGTGGTCGGCGCGCACCCGCTGGCGAATGACGGCAGTGATCATGTCCGGGCGCGGCAAGGCGCGGGCGGCCACTTGCGGCAGCGCGGCCGTCCGCAGCGACGGCTGGCGGTCGTCCGTGCCGTGGCCGTCGGCGTCAGGGAGAGTCGGGTTCATCGCCGGATCGTGCATCGGGATCGGCACATCGCCCACCCCAGGATGGAGGAGGCGGGTCTTCCACTGGCGGGGATGCCATTCACCCATCCCGCATGCGGCACAGGCCCCGACAACAAAACGGGGACGTCCCGGCTGGGCACGTCCCCGTGGGCTCCACAGTCGGGCACCTCATCGGCATGCCCCCTCACTGGCGGGCGATGCTGAATTCAGCGCCTGGTTGCAGCGCTGCGGCAACTCAACTGCAGCTCAGTTGCAGCTCAAGGTCGCCAGCGACTTGCCGGCGCCCGCCACGCTGGGCAGCTTGGCTTTCACACAAGCGGCATCATGCGGGGTGTAGCTGTAGGGAATGCCCACCGGGAAGGTGGCGGTGCTGACCCAGTCCGTGGCGTCGCGGGTGGGCGACGAATCGCTGGCCACCCACTTGATGCCGTAGGTGGCAAAGTCGGCCTTGGACTTGATGTTGTTGTTGCGCAGTTCCCAATAACCGATGGCCGAGCTGTCACGCGAGGTGACCGGGTTCTGCGAGTTCTCGAAGTAGTTGGCCTCGATCAGAGAATAACCACCCATGCGGATGTTGGCGCCGGAGGTGACGATGTTGGAGAACAGGTTGTTGTAGATGTGGGTGTAGCCGCCACGTTGCAGCGGCACGCGCGACCCGACGTTGTAGTAGTAGTTGTGGTGGAAGGTGATGTAGCGGTCGCTGGCATCACTGTCGCTGGAGCCGATGAGGCCGACCTTGTGGTGGTCGTGGATGTAGTTGTAGCTGTAGGTCAGGTGGTGTGCACCGGCCTTGTTGTCCACCAGGCCGTCAAACTCGAGGTCACCCGCACCGGAGCATTCGGCCAGCGAGCTGAACAAGGTGTTGTGGTCCACCCAGATGTAGCCCGGATACTTGCCGCTTTGGCCTTCGATGCCGATGGCATCGATGGAACCCGGCAGCAGGCCGATGGTCATGTTGCGGATGATGATGTTGCTGGCCGCCGCCTTGATCGCGAGGCCAAAGTTGGCCGCAGAACCGTCCACGCCCTGGATGGTGATGTCGCTCTTGTTCTTGATTTCAACAATCGCGCCAGCCGCCTTCTTCCACTGGGTGCAGGGGTCGGGGATGGTGTTGAAATCGAAGGTACCGCTGTAGTTGATCACCAGACCACCGGTACCGCTGTAGCTGTCGATGGCCGCCTGCATGGCGGCTGCGGTCGTCACGGTCACAGGCGTCTTGCTGCCACCACCGGTCACGGTGCCGGCAAAGCCGCCGCTGGCGCCCGAAGGGGCCGGAGCCGGAGCGGGAGCAGGCGACGGAGCCGGAGCCGGGGAAGGAGCGGGGGCCGGGGACGGTGCCGGAGCCGGAGAAGGTGCAGGAGCAGTGGTCTCAGGACCCACAGCGCATTTTTCAGCCTTGCCGCTGTTGGGATCCGCATTGCCAAAATTGGCACTGGTACAGGCAATGGAAGTGCCGGTGAAGGTCTTCAACACCCACTTGTCCTTCAGGCCAAACGACACCTGACGCGTGGTGCTGGTAGAGCCGAGCTTGCAGGTGCCGCCTTCATCAGCGCACTTGGAGAAACCAGACGGCCAGTCCGCCGCAAAGGCAGCAGGGGCCATGGCGCCACAGGCGATGGCGATCAGCGCCAGACGGTGGCGCGGTTGCATTGCTTTCATGAAAACTCCCAGAGTGCTTCGTTTCATTGATCCGCCCACGCTCGCGCCGACCCGAGCCATCAGGGATTCGCTCCAAGGCTCGCGTCAGACCAGGCGCCTGCCGCTCCAGACAGGTCAACCGGTTGCAATGTGGACAGGGAATGACCGGTTCCGTCAGCAAGTCATGCAAAGCGGCTCTGCAGGGGCCACCGGACTGCACTGAAAGGCGGGTCGGCCATGATTCGGTTGGCGACCTAAGGGTGCCTTGCCGAGATCGACGCGCAGGCTATCGGAGCAGACTGCGCGCGGCCAGTGTTTGTATCCCGACTGCTTCGGGTTTTACCGAAACTGACACTCGAAGTAGGGGCTTGGAGGAATGGGCGGGGGAGTGGTACGGCAGTGGACTGGGGGTGGGCTAATTTGAAGAATTCCGGGGCTGACTCAGCGAAGCACTGGAGGACGTGTGCGAATTGGATTCCACCATTTCCCAGCCACCACCCAATGCGCGAATCAATTGAATCGAGGCGCGCTGCTGGCGGGTTGCCAAGTCATTCGCGCTGCGCTTGGCAGTCAACCCCGCGGTTTGCGACGTCACCACTTCCAGATAATTCGCCGCCCCCGCCTTGTAGCGGTTGGTGGCCAGCGCCAGGGATCGGTCCGACGCCGCCACATTCGCGCGTTCGTTCTCCAATGCCTGACCATAGCGGTCCAGCAGCGCCAATTGGTCTTCCACTTGCTGGAAGGCTGTCAGCGCCGTGCTCCGATATCGCTGCGTGGTCTCATCCAATGCCGCCGTGGCACGCGCCTCCTCCGCCTTGCGCCGGCCTCCATCAAAGAAGTTGAAGGCCAAGGTCGGGCCCAGTGCCCAGAACAGGTTGGGCGCCTCCACAAACCGGCCCAGGTCGCTGGTCTGGAATCCGCCCTGGGCACTCAGGGTGAAAGACGGGTAATACGCCGTGCGCGCCACACCCAGGGTGGCCGTTGCGGCCTCCACCCGCCGCTGCGCCGCCGCAATGTCCGGGCGACGTTGCAGCAACGTGGAGGGCACCCCCGTCGGAATCACCGGAATGCCCAGGTCCATCACCTTCGGTTCCATCGAGAAGGTCGACGCATTGGCCCCCACCAGCGCGGCAATGGCGTGCTCCAGCACCGCCCGCTGCGCCTGAGACTGGCGGCGCTGGGAATGCGCGGCTTCCAGTTGCCCCTGCGCACGCGCCAGGTCCAGGCCCGAAGCAATACCGGCCCGATGCCGTCGCTGGATGAGGTCCAGCGCCCTCGCATAGGCCTCCTCGGCTTCCTTGAGCAGCGCATCGTCGCGGTCCAGGCCGCGCAGCGCCACAAGGCTGTCCGCCAATTGCGCCTGCAGTTGCAGCCGCGCAGCCGCCAGGTCGGCACGAGCCGCCTGTTCGGCCGCGACACCCGCCGCGACCTGCTGACGCACCCGCCCCCACAGATCCAGCTCATAGCTGGCATCCAGGCCCAGCGTCGCGCTGTTGTACCAATCCGGAGAGTTGGGGCCCAGCACCCGCAATGGACGCAATTCGGACTGGCGGTCCCGCTGGACATTCAGCGAGCTGTTGAACGTCGGTGATTGCGCAGCGCGCAATGTTTCCGTGGCGGCCCTCGCCTGGTCATAACGCGCCAGTGCCGCCGCCAGGTCCGGGCTGTTGTCGATCAGCCGTTGCTGCAGCCCATCCAGTTCGGCGTCCCCATACACCTTCCACCATCCGTCCCAGGCCAGCGGTGCTTCGGAGCCCGCGACCACCCAGGGGGACTGGGCTTCCTTGAAGGCCGTCGCCTGCGGCAATGCCGGCATATCCACCTGGGGCGCCTGCGCGCAGCCGGTGAGACCAGCCCCGACGACCAGCGCCGTCAGTGCCGCCAACACGGGCAACGCGGGCAACGCGGGCAGCAAGGCTGCAGTGATGCGGCGCGGCCTCACGTGCGCCCCTTGGCGGCAGGCACCGCTGCCTCGGCGTTCACCCGCACCGTGTCGCCATTGGAGATGCCATCCGGCGGGTTCTCGATGACGCGGTCCTGCGCGCTCAGGCCCGCACTGATTTCAATGACGTTGCCCAGGTCACGGGCCATGGTCACCTTGCGCAATTGCACCCGGTTCTGCGCATCGACCGTGGCGACCTGAACGCCGGCCTTGTTGATGATGACTGCGCCCGGCGGCAGGCTGACGCTGGGGGCGGTGCTGGACACTGCCGCCTGCGCATCACCCGCGAAGCGCACCGTGGCAAATCCGCCGGGCAGCAGCTCGCCCTTTGTGTTGTCGACCACCAGTTGCACCAGCATGGCGCCCGTGCCGGTGTTGATCGACCGGGACAAGGACTCCACCGTCGCGCTGAAGCTCTGCCCCGGCCGTTCCGGCACCATGAGCTGGGCGCGCGCGCCGGGTGTGACCAGGGTCACCTGGCGCTGCGGGACATTCACGTAGACCCGCAACTTGCGCACGTCCGACACCACAAACAGCTCGCTGCCGGGCGTGCCGCCCACGTTGATCAGCGCCCCCACGTCGGTGTTGCGCGCGGTGATGATGCCGTCGAAGGGGGCCGTGAGACGAGTGAACTGCTTGAGCGCCTGAATGCGGTCCACATTGGCCTGGAGCGCATTGGCGGTGGATTGTTTGGCGGCAAGGTCACCGCTGCGCTCATCCACTTCCTGTTTCGAGACGGAGTCCGATTCCAGCAGCGACTGCCACCGCTTGGCCGTACTGGCCGCCAGGGACGCGTTGCTGCGCGCCGTGGTGAGCTCGGCCCGTGCCTGCGCCAGTTGCTGGTCCAGATCCGGTGTCTCGATTTCCGCGAGCAGTTGGCCGGCCTTGACCGGCGCGCCGATGTCCGCATTCCAGCGCTTGAGGTAGCCGCTGACCCGGGCATAGATCGGCGCCCGGGACCAGGCTTCAATACGGGCCGGCAGTTCCAGCGTGCCCGCCGTCATCGGCTTGGGCGTGATGACGTTGACGCTGGGCTGGCCGCGTTCGTCGGCACTGGCTTGCAGCTGTTGCGCGCTGGACTGGCGCGCCCACAGCCCGCAAGCAACGATCAGCACCGCCACGGCGGCAGCAAGGGCAGCGGCCAGGGGCAGCCGGGAAGTAGTGGGGGCGTCAGTTCGCATGGGAAGCATCTCCTGCCGGCAGCATCGCGGCGGCTTCGGCGGACGGGTCGGAAGTCTTGGGACGGTGGTGGCGATGCACCAGGCTGAACACCACCGGCACAAACACCAGCGTGGCAAAGGTGGCCAACACGAGGCCGCCGATGACCGCGCGGCCCAGCGGAGCGTTCTGTTCACCGCCCTCACCCAGGCCCAGCGCCATCGGCAGCATGCCGATCACCATGGCCAGGGCCGTCATCAGCACCGGACGGAAGCGCACGAAACCCGCCTCCAGCGCCGCCGCCGTGGCGTCGCCCAGTTCGTCCAGCCGTTCTCGTGCAAAGCTGATGACCAGCACGCTGTTGGCGGTGGCCACGCCCATGCACATGATGGCCCCGGTAAGCGCCGGCACCGACAAGGTGGTGTGGGTGGCAAAGAGCATCCACACAATGCCGGCCAACGCCGCCGGCAGCGCGGAGACGATGACCGCCGGGTCCAGCCAGGACTGGAAGTTCACCACGATGAGCAGGTAGATCAGCACCACCGCACCCAGCAGGCCAAAGAGCAGGCCGGAGAAGGCCCGGTCCATGGTGCGGACCTGGCCCAGCAACTGCACATTCGACCCCTTGGGCACGTCAGCCGCGCTGTCCGCCAGCACCTTGCGGATGTCGCGGGCCACGGCGCCCAGGTCGCGGTCCTGCGTTGTGGCGTGGATCTGCACCATGGTCTGCACGTCGTATTGGCTGACCAGCGCACTGCTGGTGGTGCGTTGCAGCTCGGCCAGGCCGCCCAGCGTGGTCGTGGCCGCCGCACTGCCATTGCCCACCGGCAGGTTGCCCAGGGCCGCCAGCGAGTCCAGCTGATGCTGCGGTGTCTGCATGACGATGGCGTAGCTGACGCCATTGGCCGGATTGAGCCAGTAGGTCGGCGCCACCTGGCTGCTGCCGGCCAGGTTCACCACCAGGCTGTTGGCCACATCACGGGTGCTCAGGCCCAGCAGTTGGGCCTGGGTGCGGTCCACATTGACATTGAAGGTCGGCGCCTTGTTGGATTGCTGGATGCGGGCATCGGCCACACCAGGAATCGCCTTGATGCGCTTGAGCAGTTGCTGCGCATAGGCAAAGTTGCCTTCCACATCACGGCCACGGATCTGCACGTCAATCGGCGCCGGCGAGCCGAAGTTCAGGATCTGGCTGACGATGTCCGCTGGCGGGAAGGAGAAGGTGGTGTCCGGAAATTCCCGTGGCAGCACCTCGCGCAGCCGGCGTACATAGTCCGCCGTGGGCGCATGGCCCTCCTTCAGCGCAATCTGCACGTCACCATCCTGCGAGCCCATCACACCGGTGTTGTTGTAGGTGAGGTTGATGCTGGACGGCGGCAGGCCGATGTTGTCCACCAGGGTTTCGATCTGGTCGGAAGGAATGACCCGGCGGATGGCGTCTTCGATCCTGGCGAAACGCGCAGCCGTTTCCTCCACCCGTGTTCCCACCGGCACCCGGGCATGCATCAGGATCTGGCCGGAATCGACCTGCGGGAAGAAGTTGCTGCCGATGAAGGGCACCAGCGCGAAGGAGGCCAGCACCACCACGACAAAACCAATCAGGAAGATGCGGTGACGTTGGAGCGCCACCACCAGCAGCCCGTGGTAGCCCTCACGCACCCGCTCGAAACGCGCCTCGAAGTTGCGTTGGAAACGCACCAGCGGATTCAGCGACGGTGCCGCCGCCAGGTGGCCATGGCCATCCGTCAGCGGCGCATGCGGCTTGAGCAGGTACTTGGCCATGGTCGGCACCAGCGTGCGCGACAGGATGAAGGAGCACACCATGGCGAAGATCACGGCTTCGGCCATGGGCACGAACAGGAAGCGCGACACGCCTTCCAGGAAGAACATCGGGATGAAGACGATGCAGATGCACAGCAGCGACACAAACGCCGGTGTGACGATCTGCCGGGCCCCGTCCATGATGGACGTCTCCACATCCTTGCCGTGCTCCAGGTGCCAGTTGATGTTCTCGATGGTCACCGTGGCGTCGTCCACCAGGATGCCCACCGCCAGCGCCAGGCCGCCCAGCGTCATCAGGTTGAGGGTCTCTCCCACCGCTGCGAGGGCAATGATGGAGCCGAGGATGGACAGCGGAATCGACACCGCAATGATGATGGTGGACCGCCAGCTCCCCAGGAACAGCAGGATCATGGCGCTGGTGAGCGCCGCCGCAATGGCGCCTTCAATGGCCACCCCCTTGACCGCCGCCCGCACGAAGATGGATTGGTCGTTGATCGGCTTGACCTCCAGCGCCTCCGGCAGCGAGGACTTGAGGTCCCCCAGCTTGGACCGGATGCCGTCCACGATCGCCAGTGTGGAGGCCGCCCCGTTCTTGAGCACCGACATCAGCACCGACCGGCCGCCATCCACATGCACGATGTTGGTCTGGGGCGCATTGCCGTCATGGACGTCCGCCACATCGCGCATATAGATGGTGCTGCCATTCACGACCTTCACCGGGATCTGGCCCAGTTCCTCGATGGCGGACGGTGCACTGTTGAGCTGCAGGGTGTATTCCAGCTCACCGATCTTTTGCGTGCCGATGGGCGTCAGCACATTCTGTGTGGCCAAGGCCGTGGCCACGTCCTGCGCAGACAGGCCCCGCGCCTGCAGCGCCGCAGGGTTGACGTCGATCTGCACCTGGCGCTGCTTGCCGCCATAAGGCAGCGGAATCGCCGCGCCGGGCACCGTCACCAGCGGCGTGCGGATGGTGTTGAAACCCAGGTCAAACAACTGCTGCTCGGACAAGCCCTTGCCCGACAGCGCCAGTTGCAGGATGGGCACCGTGGCCGCGTTGTAGTTCAGGATGAGCGGCGGCGTGATACCCGCCGGCATCTGCCGGGTGACCACCTGCGACACGGCCGTGACCTGCGCATTGGCTACCGCCACATTGACCCCGGGCTGGAAGAAGATCTTGACAACGCTCACCCCAGGGTAGCTGTTCGCCTCGATGTGCTCGATGTCATTGACCGTGGTGGTGAGCGTGCGCTGAAACAGCGTCGAAATGCGCCCCGCCATCTGGTCCGCCGGCAGACCGGTGTATTGCCAGGCCACCGCAATCACCGGCACCTTGATCTCCGGAAAGATGTCGGTGGGTGTGCGCAGGGCCGCCAACGGGCCGATGATCAGCAGCAGCAGGGCCAATACCAGGAAGGTGTAAGGGCGCCTCAATGCGACGCGAACGGCACCCATCAGCATGATCTGATTCCCAAGGTCATTCTCATTGTTGAATTGTCTGTACGACGCCAGACACGCTTGTTGCTGGACAGTAATCGGAGCCCATTGCGGGGCGATTTCAACGTGATTGCGGAGCGGTGACGGGGGTGTTTGAGGAGTGTTTGCGAGGTGTTGGCGAGATCTTGGCGGGGCAACTTCGGAGCCACTGAAGTTGAACGCGGCGCGATTGCAGCACGCCACCAATTGCGCCCGCGCAGCATGCGCACGCGTTCAGCCAGCGGGGGCGACAAACGCCCGCTTGCGTGCCCGTGTTATCCCTTAGAGCATGCAATCACCTGAGGGTCCCCACTCGATCCCACCAGGATGGCCCCGGACAAATTCCAACCTGCCTCTCCCACACCCTTCTCACTTGTGCGGCGACTGCCGCCAGCCCGGATGGCCCCATTCGGGAGCCGTCCGCGCTCCGTACTGCGGGCGGTACTTTCCGACAGGTCGGCCAACCTTGTGCAGCACAGGGAAATTCCGGGGCCTCTGAGCGGGCAGATGACCATCTGCTCGCCAGCTTCTCTTCGTAATATGCGGCCCGAAAGACATGAGCGCCGTGGGCAATGCTGATGGCAGTGCGTGTCGGCAATGCGGTCGGCAGGGCCGTCGTCAGACAAGGACCGCAGGCAGTATGAAGGGGTTGTCGTTGTTGGATCATCCTCCACAGGAGCGGCGAAATTGGGGGCAGTACCTGCTGGGTGCTGCGCTCCTCAGCATGGTGCTGGCCGCAGAGCCCGCCCAGGCTGCCGGGGCGTCCCAGACCTCATCCGGGGCCACATCCGGGGTCACATCCCGGGACGTCAGGCAGGTGGACGTGCATGGCGCCGTGGTGTCGCCGGAGGCGCTGCAGATGGCGCAACTGGCCTTCGAGTACGGTGATGCTCAGGGGCTGCCGTTTGCGGTGGTGGACAAGAAGGAAGCCCAGTTGCTGGTCTTCCACGCTGACGGCCGGCTGGCCGGTGCCACACCGGCCCTGCTGGGCCTGGCGCGCGGCGACACGCTGGACCCGAATGTGGGCCAGAGGGTGCAGACCGGCATCCCGCCCGCCTTGCGCACCACCCCGTCGGGCCGTTACGACAGCCAGCCCGGACGCAATCTGAAGGGCGAAACCGTGATCTGGGTGGATTACGACGCCGCTTTTGCCATCCATCGCCTGCGCCCCTCTCCGGCCAGCGAACGCCGGCCCGAGCGGCTGGCCTCTCCCTCCCCGGAGGACAACCGCATCTCATTGGGCTGTGTGATCGTCACCGGCGAGTTCTTCGACCAGGTGGTCCGCCCGGTGCTGGGTCAGGGCGCCGGGGTGGTGTATGTCATGCCCGAACCACCTCCACCGGCCGGTCCGGCCGTGGCCATGGGCCAGACCGGTGCGGGCAACGCCGCCGCAGGCAGCCCCGTACCGCCGCGCCCCGCCGTCCGGCCCCTGTGATCACCCCGCTGCGGTGGCTCATCCGCTTGCCGCTACACTTCCCTTTTTTCGCAGCCACTGGATCTACCCCATGTATCGCTGTGCCATGCCCGCCCGGCCAGGCTCCCGCGCACCCCGTCGTGCCCTGCAAGCCCTGGCTGCCAGCATCGCCGTCCTGACCGCCACCGTTGGCACCGCCCTCCTGCCGCAGACCGCGCAGGCGCAGGCCGCCAGCGGTCATCGTTTCTTCCCGGCCAAGGCCCTGCGCGGCACGCTGGTCGTCGGCACGCCGCCGGAAGTGACGCTCAACGGCAAGGACACCCGGCTCGCCCCCGGCGCCCGCATCAAGGACGCCAACGACATGGTGGCCCTGTCCGCCAGCCTGTCCGGCCAGAAACTGGTGGTGCACTACACCACCGACCTCAGCGGCCTGATCATGGATGTCTGGGTGCTCAACAGCGTGGAGCTGGAGAACAAACCCTGGCCGACCACGACCAAGGAAGCGTCGGAATGGTCGTTTGATGCGGCCAACCAGAAATGGTCGAAATCGTCCTGGTGGTGATCTGCGCATCGGGGCCCGCGCCTTGAAGCGGTCCCGCTGAAGTCACCCCACTGAATCCCGTTTGCAGGGTCCGGGCTGTTGCAGCACCGGGCCTGGAGTCCTTGCCATGACGAAAAAAGTCTTCATCAAGACCTTTGGCTGCCAGATGAACGAGTACGACTCGGACAAGATGGCGGATGTGCTGCGCGCCGCCGAAGGCTACGAACCCACCACCGATGTGGAGCAGGCCGACCTGATCCTGTTCAACACCTGCTCGGTGCGGGAAAAGGCGCAGGAGAAAGTGTTTTCCGACCTCGGCCGCATCAAGCATTTGAAGGCCAAAGGCACGCTGATCGGCGTGGGCGGTTGTGTGGCCAGCCAGGAGGGCGCCGCCATCATCGAACGCGCGCCCTATGTGGATGTGGTGTTCGGGCCGCAGACGCTGCACCGCCTGCCGCAGATGCTGGCCCAGCGCCAGCAAGAGCTGCGCCCGCAGGTGGACATCAGCTTCCCCGAGATCGAGAAGTTCGACAACCTGCCGCCGGCCCGGGTGGAAGGCGCCAGCGCGTTTGTGTCGATCATGGAAGGCTGCTCCAAATACTGCTCCTACTGTGTGGTGCCCTACACCCGCGGCGAGGAGGTGAGCCGCCCCTTCGAGGACGTGCTGGAAGAAGTGGCCGGGCTGGCGGACCAGGGCGTGAAGGAAGTGACGCTGCTGGGCCAGAACGTGAACGCCTATCGTGGCCGCATGGGCGGCACCGACGAGATCGCCGACTTTGCGCTGCTGCTGGAGTATGTGGCGGAGATCCCGGGCATCCAGCGCATCCGCTACACCACCAGCCATCCGAATGAATTCAGCCAGCGGCTGATCGATGCCTACGGCAAGATCCCGCAGCTGGTGAACCATGTGCATCTGCCGGTGCAGCATGGCAGCGACCGCATCCTGAGCGCCATGAAGCGCGGCTACACCGCCCTGCAGTTCAAGAGCATCGTGCGCCGGCTGCGCGCCGTGCGTCCGGACATCCGCATCGCCAGCGACTTCATCGTGGGTTTCCCCGGCGAAACGGATGAGGACCATGCCAAGACGATGCAACTGGTGCGGGACGTCGGTTTCGATGCGTCCTTCAGCTTCATCTTCAGCCCGCGGCCCGGCACGCCGGCCGCCAATCTGCAGGACGACACGCCGCATGAGGTGAAGGTGCGCCGCCTGCAGGAGCTGCAAGCCGAAATCGAGGCCACGGCGCTGCGTTACAACCAGGCGCTGGTGGGGCAAACCGTGCCGGTGCTGGTGTCCGGCCACGCCCGGCGCGACGCCACCGAGCTGATGGGCCGCACCGAATGCAATCGCATCGTGAATTTCAAGGGCCATGAGCGGCTGATGCACCAGCTGATCCCGCTGCAAATCACCGAGGCCTTTGCCCACTCCTTGCGGGCGGAAGTTCCGCTGACGGAAACCTCCTCCGTCTGAGTCAGCTGTTGGGGGACGTCCGCCAGGTCAGCCCCCACTGCGGCAGCGTGACACCGGCCAGGATGGCCGCGTAACCGCCCATGCTGCCGTCCCGCCCGATCAGCAGCACCGCAAACACGGTGGCCATGGAGCCGCCCGCCGCGCCCCACAGGGCCAGATGGGCCCAACGGATGCCTCGGGCCCGCTCCCGCCACAGCAGCTTGAGGGCGCCGGCCATCAGCGCGGCCACCGCCCAGGCGGGCAGAAACAAATTGCACAGGTGCCAGACGACGTCCAGTGGGTTCAAGAGCGACTCATTCCGGTTGATGACAGGGCGGCTATCGCCTTCGACGCCGAAAAACAACCGCCCAAGCGGGAGAAGTCGCTGCTTCCTTGACGGATCATTGCGACGCTTGCCCCTGGCAGGTGCGGGAGTTCGTCAGGAATTTTATAATCGCCGACATCATGACGGTCTTCGCTCTTGGCTTGAACCATCAGTCCGCGCCGTTGGACCTGCGCGGGCGGTTTGCGTTCACCCTGGAGCAACTGGCCCCCACGCTGCAGCGCTTCACCGATCAACTCGGTCAGGGCGCGTCTGCGGCGGCCCGCCGGGCCGCCAATCTCCCCGAGGCCGCCCTGCTCTCCACCTGCAACCGCACCGAGCTGTATGTGGCCGGCCATGCAGACATGGTCCGCCCGGCGGTGGACTGGCTGGCGGGGGTGGGCGGCGTCGGCAGCTCCACCTTGTTGGACCACGCCTATGTGGCGGAAGACGGCAAAGCTGCCCGCCACGCCTTCCGCGTGGCCAGCGGTCTGGATTCCATGGTGTTGGGCGAACCTCAAATCCTCGGCCAGCTCAAACAAGCTGTGCGCGAGGCGGATCAGGCAGGCACCCTCGGCACCACACTGCATCAACTGTTCCAGCGCAGTTTCGCGGTGGCCAAGGAAGTCCGCAGCTCCACCGAGATCGGCAGCCACTCCATCAGCATGGCAGCGGCGTCGGTCCGGCTGGCCTCGCAGCTGTTTGAAAACCTGTCGGACATCCGCGTGCTGCTGGTCGGCGCCGGTGAAATGATCGAACTGGTTGGCACCCACTTCGCAGCCAAGGGCCCCAAAGGGCTGGCCGTGGCCAACCGCACGCTGGAACGGGGCCAGAAACTGGCCCAACACCTCAGCGGGGAAGCGGTGCGCTTGGTGGACCTGCCGCAGCGCCTGCATGAATTCGACGCGGTGATCTCCTGTACCGCCTCCAGCCTCCCGCTGATCGGCCTGGGCGCCGTGGAGCGGGCGCTCAAGCGCCGTAAACATCGGCCCATGTTCATGGTGGATCTGGCCGTCCCGCGGGACATCGAGCCTGAAGTCGCGCAGCTGGACGACATCTATCTCTACACCGTGGATGACCTCTCCCAACTGGTGCAAACCGCTGGCGAGAAGCGTCAGGCGGCGGTGCAGCAGGCGGAAGCCATCATCGAAAATGGCGTGCAGAGTTTTGTGCACTGGCTGGGCCAACGTCACACCGTCCCGCTGATCCAGGCCCTGCATCAGCAGGCGGACGCCTGGCGCCAGACCGAAATCCAACGCGCTCGCAAGTTGCTGGCCAAGGGCGAGGACATCGACACCGTGCTGGAAGCCCTCTCCAAGGGACTCACCCAGAAGATGCTGCACGGTGCCATGGCCGAGCTGAATGGCAGCGATGGCGAACAGCGGCTGGTGATGGCACAAACCGTCTCCCGGCTGTTCCTGCGCAATACCGCGCTGGATGTCGCTGCGTCCGGTGTATCCGCTGCGTCCGCTGTGTCCGGTGTATCCGCAAGGGCCTCGGCGGGCTTCACCGCCGGCCATTCATCCAACGCCTCTGCGGCAGGCGCGTCTCACGAGTCTTAGCGACGCTCCTCGTGTCGCCGCCGCAGTCGGACGATCTCCAACCGTGGCTTGCCCCGACAGGGGCCCCCTCCATGGCCTTGGACAGCTCCGCGTCACCGCCCTGAGCCGAACCCGGCAACAAAACGGCCCAATCCAGCGATGCGCAGCGCTGCAAGCCCCAGCTGCCGCCCGAATCCGCCACCGAGCGGCGTTGATCCAGGCGGCCTCTCCACGCCGCAAACGGCTCCCGTCGCCAGCATCCAGAATCGCCTCAACATGCCAGGGGCGGCCCGCTCCAAACCGGAGCCGCCCGCCTCCAGCACCCACGGCCACCGGCCCATCGCCCTGCATTTCCATGAACGACACCCTTCGCCAACAATTCGAACGCCTGGCCTTCCGACTGGTGGAGCTGGACAGCACCCTGGCCGACGGCAGCGTGGCGGCCGACATGAAGCGCTATCGCGCCCTCACCCGTGAGCAGGCGGAGGTGTCTTCGCTGGTGGAGCGTTATCGCCGCTATCAGCAGCGCGAAAGCGACCTGACGGCCGCCCGCGACCTGCTGGACAGCGGCGACACCGACATGATTGCCATGGCCCGGGAGGAGATCGCCAGCGCCGAGGCCGACCTGAGCGAGCTCGACCAGGCCCTGCAACTGGCCCTCATCCCCAAGGACCCGGACGATGAACGGCCCGCTTTCCTGGAAATTCGCGCGGGGACCGGTGGCGACGAATCCGCTCTGTTTGCCGGCGATCTGGCCCGGATGTACATGCGTTTCGCCGAGAGCCAGGGCTGGCGCCACGAAGTCCTGTCGTCCCATGAATCCGACCTGGGCGGCTACAAGGAACTGGTGCTCCGGCTGGAAGGGGACGGTGTTTATGGCCGGCTCAAGTTCGAGTCGGGCGGTCACCGCGTGCAGCGTGTCCCTGCCACCGAATCCC
Organism: Roseateles sp. SL47; assembly: GCF_026625885.1. Classification (NCBI taxonomy): domain Bacteria; kingdom Pseudomonadati; phylum Pseudomonadota; class Betaproteobacteria; order Burkholderiales; family Sphaerotilaceae; genus Roseateles; species Roseateles sp. SL47. Next base: position 6,324,214 of record NZ_CP113068.1, read on the forward strand.
AGGGACGCATCCACACCAGCGCCTGCACGGTCGCGGTGATGGCCGAGCCGGACGAAGCCGAAGAGATCCAGCTCAACCCCGCCGATCTGCGCATCGACACCTTCCGGGCCAGCGGCGCGGGGGGGCAGCACGTCAACAAGACCGACAGCGCCATCCGCATCACCCACCTGCCCACCGGCCTGGTGGCCGAATGCCAGGACGACCGCAGCCAACACCGCAACAAGGCCAAGGCCATGGCCGTGCTCGCAGCCCGCCTGCGGGACAAGGACCGCAGCGAACGCGCCGTCAAGGAAGCCGCGCAACGCAAGAGCCTGATCGGCAGCGGCGACCGCAGTGACCGCATCCGCACCTACAACTTCCCGCAGGGGCGGCTGACCGATCACCGCATCAACCTCACCCTCTACAAGCTGGGGGCCATCATGGACGGAGACCTGGAAGACGTGATCCAGGGGCTGCAACAGGCTCAGGCGGCAGAGCAACTGGCGGCTTTGGAAGGACGGGCATGACGCCCCTCAAAGCGCCAGTCACCGTCGCGGAGGCCCTGCGCCACGCCGCCAGCGCCGGCCTGCCCCGGGCGGAAGCCCAATACCTGCTGCAAGCCGTGCTGGACTGCACCCGCAGTTGGCTCATCGCCCATGACACCGACCTGCTGAGCGACACCCAGCAGCAGCGCTTCCAGGACTGGCTGTCCCAACGGCTGGACGACGTACCGCTGGCCTATCTGGTGGGCGAAAAGGAATTCTTCGGCTTGCGGCTGCAGGTGACGCCAGACACCCTGGTGCCCCGCCCCGACACCGAGGTGCTGGTGCAGTGGGCACTGGAGCAGCTGCAGGGCCTGACCGCCCCGCGCGTGGTGGATCTGGGCACCGGCAGCGGCGCGATTGCCCTGGCGCTGGCCTCGCAGCGGCCGGATGCAAACGTCCACATGGTGGATGTCAGCCCCGGCGCGCTGGCGGTGGCCAGCGGCAATGCGCAACGGCTGGGTTTGACGGTACACGCCCATCTCGGCAGCTGGTTCCAGCCCCTGGAAGGGCAGGCGCCGTTTGATCTGATCGTCAGCAACCCACCCTATGTGGCGGGAAACGATCACCATCTTCGCGCATTACGTCACGAACCCCGCTCCGCGCTCACACCAGGAGGTAACGGCCTGAGCGACATCGCCCACTTGACAAAACAAGCGCCGGCCTGGCTGAAACCAGGTGCCTGGCTCTTGATGGAACATGGCTGGGACCAAGCCGAATCTGTGGCGTCCTTGCTGCATGAACAGGGTTTCAGGGACGTGTCCCTGCGCCGTGATCTGGGTGACCAGCCCCGGGCCAGCGGCGGCCGGTGGGCGGGCTGAGGCCACAGCGGTGCAGCCTGCAACCAACACTGCGGCCCGCCAGCCGCCCCAATGTGTCAGAAGCCGTAGCCAAAACTGCAACAGGCGACGAATCCCCTTTCAACTCAGGCTACACAAGCCGGGGACCACCGCGTAGCATGGTTTCTATCGGGCTCGGCATGGGTCGAGCCGGACTGGGAGACCTCCAATGCGCGCCGCCCCTCTGCTCCTGCGCCTGGCCTTGGTCCTGGCCGGTGCAACCTCGGCCGGTTCCGTACTGGCTCAGCAGGGCCTGCAATTGAAATCGAATGCCTACACGCAAGGGTATGCGAATGCCTATGGCCAGGGCCTCGGCCGCGGCATGGATGACGCCAGCGGTAGCGCGGGGCCCCGTCCCAGCGCCTGGCAAGCCCGCGTGCAACTGAACCAGTCCCAGGACAATCCCAACGGCAGCTACGACGCCCGCAACGGCAGCCGCATCCTGAGCGCCAACCTGCTGGGTGACTATTACCTCACCGGTTCCGGCCTCGGCCGCGGCACCCGGGGCGGCCTGCGTGCCACCGGCGGTTTGCTGGTGGGCCCACTCTCCCTGGTGCAAAGCAGCTCCGGGCTGGCCCTGGGCGGTGGCGCGAGCCTCACCCCTTATCTCTCCGTCGGCCAGCGCAGCCTCAGCCTGCTGACCGCTGCCGAGCGCGAGCCCAGCCTTTCCATGTCCTATCTGGGGGTTGGCTACACCAGCTATTCGCTGCGCGGCGGCTGGGGCTTCAGCGCCGACCTGGGCATGCTGGCCAACGGCGCCCCCGGCCTGCGCCTGGGCAACAACGCCCCGCTGGACGAGACGGGCCGCGACGCGCGGTTCAAGCCGGTGTTGCAGTTCGGCGTCAGCTACAGCTTCTGAGGGTGGATGGCCGCCTGGCGGCCTCTCAATGACCTGGGCGCGCACGGTCTTGACGCGTGGTCGATAATCCTGCGATCGAGCCCATGGGCCTCGCGGGCCCACGCATTCAAGAAAGGATTCCCAGATGAGCGACGTTCAACAACGCATTGATGACCTGGTCAAGAACAACCGGGTCATGCTGTTCATGAAGGGTACCGCTCAGTTCCCGATGTGCGGCTTCTCCGGCCGTGCCATTCAGATCCTGAAGGCCAGCGGCGCCGCCGACCTGAAGACCTTCAACGTGCTGGAAGACGAAGCCGTGCGCCAGGGCATCAAGGAATATGCCAACTGGCCGACCATTCCCCAGCTCTACATCGGCGGCGAATTCGTCGGCGGTTCGGACATCATGATGGAGATGTACGAGAGCGGCGAGCTGCAACAGCTGCTGGCCAAGGCCTGAACGCGATGACACCGGCCGGCCACGCCGCGCCAGCCCCCCGCCCCCGCCTGGTGGTGGGCATCACCGGCGCCACCGGCGCTGCTTATGGGCTGCAGTTGCTGCGCCGGGCTCGGGCGCTGGGTGCGGAGACACATCTGATCCTGAGCCCTGCCGGGGTGCTGAACGCCCATCATGAACTGGGCCTCAACCGCGACGCGCTGGAACGGGAGGCCGACCGGGCCTATGCGCCGGGCGATGTGGGCGCCTGCGTGGCCAGCGGCAGCTTCTCCACCGCCGCGATGGTGGTGGCGCCCTGCTCCATGCGCACGCTGGCTGCGATTGCCCACGGGCTCTCCGACAACCTCATGACCCGCGCGGCCGATGTGACATTGAAAGAGCGCCGCCGGCTGATCCTGATGGTCCGGGAGACGCCGTTCAACCTGGCGCATCTGCGCAACATGACGGCAGTGACCGAGATGGGCGGCATCATCTTCCCGCCGCTGCCGGCGCTGTATCTGAAACCAGCGTCCATCGACGAGATGGTGGCGGAGACGGTGGAACGGGTGCTGGAGCTGTCTCAACTGCCGGGGGCCACGCCCCAGGCCTGGAATGGGCTGAAGTAAGCAGGACTCCTGCGCCCGCCTGGCGGCGGCCAGACTGCTGCTGGCGCTGCTTGCGCTGCTTCCGATTTCATGCGCCCGCAGCCCCTCAGCCCGGCGGCAACCACCGCTTGCGGGCGCCGAACACCAGGTCCGGATATTCCCGTTTGCCCCGGCTGCCGTTATAGCGGCCCAAGGCCAGGAACAGGTCGCCGTTTTCCCGGTCCAGGTAGTGGCGCATGATCACGCAGCCGAATCGCAGGTTGGTCTGCATGTGGAACAGGCGCGAGGCTTGGCCGTCCCCAATCAGACGGGTCCAGAACGGCATCACCTGCATGTAGCCCCGGGCGCCCGCCACGCTGATGGCGTATTTGCGGAAGCCGCTTTCCACCTGAATCAACCCCAGCACCAAGGCGGGCTCCAGCCCGGCGCGGGTGCTTTCGTACCAGACGGTCTCCAGAAACTCGATGCGGGTCTGGGCCTCGGCCTTCTGGCGCTTGAGCCGCTCGCTCATTTCCCCCAGCCAACGCAGATAGACCAGGCGCGGTTCGATGCTTTCGAAATGCGGCTTCGGGGGCGCGTCATAGGCAATGGCGGCGGACAGGACCGAACGCACCGCATCGGCCAAGGGCTCTTCCACTTGAGCACCGGCCCAGGCCGGGCGCGGCATGCCGCCCAGGCCCGCCATCAGGGCAGCGGCACCGCCGCCCAACAGCAGCCGACGTCGAGACGTCGGCGCCCCATCGGGGGACCAGATCGGAACAGAGGGAGATCGGGACACAGGCTTCATGAATTCAACGGGACATCCAGGCTTCCAGCGGCAGACGCCGCGAGCCCAGCTTGTGTGCCAGCATCAGGCCGGCGCCCCAATACAGCAGCGCCAGCAATAGCGAGACAGCGGTGCCCGGCTGCCACGCCAGGCCGGCTCCACTGAACAGCAGCAGGCTCAACACCGAACTGCCGATGTAGAGCGTCAGCGTATGGCGGCCCATCGGGGCCAACAGCCGCAGCCAGTCGGGCCGGCGGTGCAAGGTGAGCACCAGCGCGGGCACCACCGCGCTGAGCAGCAGCAGCGTGGGGTAAAGATAAGCGATGGCGAAGCGACTGGTGTCGCGGACATCGCCCACCAACAATCCAGGCCACAGCAGCGTGACACCCACCACATTCAGCAGCAGGGCCGGCAGCCACCACCGCCGAGCCCAGTTCGCCAGCATCGGTCGCCAGCGCGGATGCGAGAACAGCCGAAGCCTGCCCGCCATCAGCCCCAACGTCATCAGCAGCAGCGGAAGCGGCAGGCCCAGGATCAGGACCATCAACAGGGTGAGCAGGTAGTGGCCGGCATTGCGGAGGACCCAGTGCCCCCACGGGGCCGGCAGGCTGAGCGACGGGGAGGACGGCCCGCCCAACGGCAACTGGGACAGCATCACCGCCAACAGCAGGATCAGCACATTCAGCGCCACCACCACTCGCAGCCGCACGCGCAGGTCTCGCATGCTGCGGGCCATCCAGCCCAGCATCAGCCAGCCGCAGGCGGCATAAGTGGTGAGGATGTCGCCCATGTAGAGCAGGCAGCCGTGCAGCAGGCCCAGCAGGGCCATGCGCTGCAGCCGCTGGCGGCGGTGGGTCAAAGCACCGTCCGACTGCGAACGCTGCGACAGCGCCTGGCTGTAGCCAAACAAAAAGGCCAGCAGGCTGATGCCCTTGCCGGCCACCAGCGCATACAGCAGCCAGGAAAGGCTCTGGGCCAGCAGTGAATCGGCCGGCGCGGGCGCACTCAACGGTCCGCCGTCCGGCAGGGCCGCATAACCCACCCAGTTCACCACCACCACTGGCATCAAGGCGATGGCACGCAAAGCGTCCACCACCGCAACGCGGGGGGATGGCGAAGCCGCCAGAGTCACTTCAGACGCTGCTGCAGATGCGTGACCACGTCGGCCAGCGCCAGCTTGGTAGCGGCCGGCTCACGACGGCCCTGGTATTCCACCTGGCCTTCTTTCAGGCCCCGGTCGGAAATCACCACGCGGTGCGGCACGCCCACCAGTTCCCAGTCGGCGAACATCGCGCCCGGGCGCTCGCCACGGTCGTCCAGCAGCACATCCACGCCCAAGTCCAGCAGGTCCTGGTAGAGCTGGTGCGCGGCGGTCTTGACCTCGTCGCTGCGGTCCATGCCGATGGGGCAGACCACCACGGTGAACGGCGCAATCGCGTCCGGCCAGATGATGCCGCGCTCATCATGGTTCTGCTCGATGGCCGCCCCCAGGATGCGGGTGACGCCGATGCCGTAGCAGCCCATTTCCATCAGCTGCGGCTTGCCGTTTTCGTCGAGGTAGGTGGCATTCATCGCGGCGGAATACTTGGTGCCGAGATAGAACACATGGCCCACTTCGATGCCGCGCTGGATGGCCAGCACGCCCTTGCCGTCCGGCGAGGGGTCGCCAGCAACCACGTTGCGGATGTCGGCCACCACATCGGGCTCGGGCAGGTCACGCCCCCAGTTCACGCCGGTGTAGTGGGCATCCGCCTCGTTGGCGCCGCAGACAAAGTCGGCCATCAGGGCGACAGTGCGGTCCGCCACGATCTTGACGCTGCCGTCGCCTTCGCGCTTGAGTCCGATCGGGCCCAGGTAACCGGGCTTGCTGCCGAAATGCTGCTCGATCTCGGAGACGGTGGCAAAGCGGAAGCCGCCCTTGAGCCCGTCCACCTTGCCGGCCTTGACTTCGTTGAGATCGTGATCACCGCGCACCAGCAGCAGCCAGACTTGCGTCTTCACCACTTCGCCGGCTTCATTGGTCTGGTCCGCCGCCAGCACCAGCGACTTGACGGTCTGCGTCAGCGGCAGTTGCAGCAGCTCGGCCACATCCGCGCAGGTGGACTTGCCCGGCGTGGGCGTCTTGGCGAGCGCCTGCGTGGCGGCCGCCCGGGCAGCCAGCAGCGGCAGCGCTTCGGCCAGCTCGATGTTGGCCGCGTAGGTGCCTTCGGGTGCGTAGATGATGGCGTCTTCGCCGGTCTCGGCGATGACCTGGAACTCATGCGAGCGGTCCCCCCCGATGGCGCCGGTGTCGGCGGCCACGGCGCGGTATTCCAGGCCCAGCCGCTCGAAGATGCGGCAGTAGGCCTGGTACATGTTCTCGTAGCTGCGGCCTGCGGATTCCACGTCACGGTCGAAGGAGTAGGCGTCCTTCATGGTGAACTCGCGGCCCCGCATCACACCGAAGCGGGGGCGGCGCTCGTCCCGGAACTTGGTCTGGATGTGATAGAAGTTTCGGGGCAGTTGCTTGTAGCTGCGCAGCTCCTGGCGGGCGATGTCGGTGATGACTTCTTCCGAGGTAGGCTGGATGATGAAGTCGCGGCCGTGGCGGTCTTTCACGCGCAGCAGCTCGGGGCCCATTTTGTCGAAGCGGCCCGTCTCCTGCCAGAGCTCGGCCGGCTGCACCACCGGCATCAGCAGCTCGATGGCGCCAGCGCGGTTCATCTCCGAACGGATGATGGCTTCCACCTTGCGGATGACCCGCAGCCCCATTGGCATGTAGTTGTACAGGCCAGCGCCCAGGCGCTTGATCATGCCGGCACGCATCATCAGCTTGTGGCTGGCGATTTCCGCGTCGGCGGGGGCTTCCTTGAGGGTGGAGATAAAAAACTGGGAGGCTTTCATGGGCTCGGGAGGGTCTGCGACCGCGCTCGGCCGGATCGACGGAAGGGCCCGTCGGCACGCGGGGAAAAAGAGCGGCAGGACTGAGGGTTAGCGACAATCGCCCCGGTTCTTTGCCCCGGTGCAATAATCGACTCAACGAATGATTTGAGGTTGATTATGCTCGACCGTGAAGGCTTCCGGCCCAACGTCGGCATCATCCTGCTCAACCACAAGAACGAGGTGTTCTGGGGCAAGCGCATACGCACCCATTCTTGGCAGTTCCCTCAAGGGGGAATCAAGCATGGAGAAACGCCCGAGCAGGCGATGTTCAGAGAGCTGCATGAGGAAGTGGGCCTCACTGCAGACCATGTGCGCATCATTGCGCGCACCAGGGACTGGCTACGTTATGAAGTGCCAGACCATTTCATCCGGCGGGACGCACGGGGGCACTATCGCGGGCAAAAGCAAATCTGGTTCCTGTTGCAGCTGACCGGCCGCGACAGCGATATGAACCTGCGTGCCACTGACCATCCGGAGTTTGATGCCTGGCGTTGGAATGAATATTGGGTGCCGCTGGAGGCGGTGATCGAGTTCAAGCGAGGCGTCTATCAGATGGCCCTGACCGAACTTGCACGCTTCCTGCCACGTCTGAATCATCACAACCGCTACCTGCGGGCTGGCATGCGCCCGCCTCCACGCGGCGACCGGCCAGATCGGCATGAGCGGCATGACCACGCCAGCCGCGGCCACTTTGACGAGCACCACGGGCACGGGCACGGGCAGTTTCAGGACCCGCCTGCAGGGCCTGAGGTGGTCGGGCACGCGACGGGGCCTGCGCCGGGCAGCGCCACGGCCACCCCCGAGAGCTCTGCCCTGCCACACGTCAACGGCTCTGAACCGCCCACAACCGACTGACACCGGACCGCCCCTCGAAAAGCAAAGAACCCGCCACTCCATCGGATTGGCGGGTTCTTTTTTTGAGGCTGCCCCTTGGAGGGGCGGGCGCGAGATCAGCGCAGGACCAGGTTGTCCCGATGGATCAGCTCCGGCTCGGCCGCATAACCGATGATCCGCTCGATGTCGAAGGACGGCTTGCGGGCGATCAGGCGGGCCTCGGCGCTGGAGTAGTTGGTCAGGCCTCGGGCCAGTTCGTGGCCGGACGGGTCCAGCACGGCAATCACGTCGCCACGGTGGAAATCGCCCTGCACTTCCTGCACGCCGATGGGCAACAGGCTCTTGCCTTCATCCTTGAGCTTGATGGCGGCGCCGGCATCCACACGGACCGAGCCGCGCAGTTGCAGATGGTCCACCATCCACTGCTTGCGGGCGGCCAGCTTGGCGGTGCTGGCCAGCAGCGCGGTGCCGATGGTTTCTCCATGGGCCAGACGCAGCAACACATCGGGCTCACGGCCCCAGGCGATGACGGTGGAGGCGCCACTGCTGGCGGCGCGCTTGGCCGCCAGAATCTTGGTGATCATGCCGCCGCGCCCGATGCTGCTGCCGGCACCGCCGGCCATCACTTCCAGTTCCGGCGTTCCAGCCACCGCCTGGTCGATGAACCGCGCGGTGGGGTCCTTGCGCGGATCGGCCGAGTACAGGCCCTTCTGGTCGGTCAGGATCACCAGCGCATCCGCCTCCACCAGATTCGCCACCAGGGCACCCAGCGTGTCGTTGTCGCCGAATTTGATTTCGTCGTTGACGACCGTGTCGTTCTCGTTGATCACCGGCAGCACCCGGTGCTGCAGCAGCGCCAGCAAGGTGGAACGGGCGTTGAGATAACGCTCGCGATCCGCCAGGTCGGCATGGGTGAGCAGCACCTGTGCGCTGGTCAGGCCGTGCTCGCGCAGCTTGGTTTCGTACATCTGGGCCAGGCCCATCTGACCAACCGCCGCAGCTGCCTGCAACTCGTGCAATTCCTTCGGGCGGGTGGACCAGCCCAGGCGCTTCATGCCTTCGGCAATCGCTCCGCTGGACACCATGACCACTTCGCGCCCTTCCAGGGCCAGTTGCGCCAGCTGGCGGCACCAGTTGCCAATGGCCTCGGCATCCACACCGCGACCTTCATTGGTCACCAGGCTGGAACCGACCTTGACGACGATGCGCCGGGCGCCCTGGAGCACGCTGGTCATGATGCGGGGTCGAAGCGGGGATCGCGCTCAGGCGCCTTCTCGGCCTTGTCAGCCTTCTTGCCCTTGGCGCCCTTGCCAGCCGTCTTGGTAGCGACCTTGGGGGCGGCTTTGGCAGCGCTGTTGGTGGCGGTCTTGGTGGCGGTTTTTGCGGCGAGCTTGGGGGCCGCGGCCGGGCTCGCCGCCACGGCGTCTTCACCCGCTGCCGCCGCTTCCTTGGCCTCCTTCGCCAGCTTCAGCGCCTTCGCCTTGGCGGCACGGGTAGCGCGGGTTTCCTGGAACGCCTTGGGCGCTTCCGGCACCGGTTCATCGAACCGCACATCAGGATCTTCCGGCGGCGGCGCCTTGATGGCGGCGACGTGGTCGTAGATGGCGCGGATCAGCGGCTCACACCCTTCGCGGGTGAGCGCCGAGATCTCAAAGACCGGGCCCTTCCACTTGTAGCGCTTGACGAAGTCCTTCACACGCTCGGCACGCTCCTCGGCCGGCACCATGTCCAGCTTGTTCAGCACCAGCCAGCGCGGCTTTTCATACAAAGTCTGGTCGTACTTCTGCAGTTCCTTGACGATGGCCTTGGCTTCCTTCACCGGGTCCACGTCCGGATTGAAGGGAGCCAGATCCACCACGTGCAGCAGCACACGGGTGCGCTGCAAGTGACGCAGGAACTGGTGGCCCAGGCCGGCACCTTCGGCCGCACCTTCGATCAAGCCGGGGATGTCGGCAATCACGAAGCTCTTTTCCGGGCCCACGCGCACGACGCCCAGGTTGGGGTAGAGCGTGGTGAAGGGATAGTCGGCGATCTTGGGACGTGCATTGGACACGGCGGCGATCAGCGTGGACTTGCCCGCATTCGGCTGGCCTAGCAGGCCGACGTCGGCCAGCACGCGCAGTTCCAGCTTGACCTTCTTGACCTCACCGGGCCAGCCGGGCGTTTTTTGACGCGGGGCGCGGTTGGTACTGGTCTTGAAATGCAGGTTGCCGAAACCGCCGTCACCGCCCTTGGCCAGCAGCAACGGCACATCCGGCTCCAGCAGTTCGGCGATGACTTCGTCGGTTTCCAGGTCGCGCACGATGGTGCCGACCGGCATGCGCAGGATGATGTCTTCCGCTGCGGCACCGAACTGGTCCGAACCGCGGCCGGCTTCGCCATTGCGCGCCTCATGGCGGCGGGCATAGCGGTAGTCGATGAGGGTGTTCAGGTTGCGGTCTGCCACCGCATACACGCTGCCGCCCCGGCCGCCGTCGCCGCCGTCCGGCCCGCCGAAGGGGATGAACTTCTCGCGGCGGAAACTCGCGCAGCCCGCGCCGCCATTGCCGGCGGCGATGTCGATGGTGGCTTCGTCAACGAATTTCATGGATGGCCTTCTGTCCCGGAGCGGAACAATCGTAATTCATGGTCCGACGCTCCCGCGCGGCCCGAGGTTTCACAAATCGCGCGGTGCGCATTCGTGAGAAAAACAAAAGCCCCGGGCAATGCCGGGGCTCTGGCGTTGCGCAGCGCCGGGACGAACCCGGCCACTGCACATCAGGAACTCAACAACAGATTCAGACCGGCGTAACGACGACGGTGGAACGGTTGTTTTCGCCCTTGACGGTGAAGGACACTTCGCCGTCGATCAGCGCGAACAGCGTGTGGTCCTTGCCCATGCCCACGTTGGTGCCAGCGTGGAACTTGGTGCCACGTTGACGAACGATGATGGAGCCGGCCGACACGGCCTGACCGCCATACACCTTCACGCCCAGCATCTTGGGCTTGGAGTCGCGGCCATTTCGTGTTGAGCCGCCGCCTTTTTTCTGTGCCATGGATTACTCCTTAATGGTTGCGTGGATCAGCCGACGGATCAGCCGTTCACCGCGCTGATTTCCAGCTCGGTGTAGGTCTGGCGATGGCCTTGGCTCTTCTTGTAGTGCTTACGACGGCGCAGCTTGAAGATGCGCACCTTGTCGTGCTTGCCATGAGCCACCACAGTGGCCTTCACGCTTGCGCCAGCAACCAAGGGAGTCCCGATCTTCAGGTCGCCACCGTTACCCACGGCGAGCACCTGCTCGATCACGATCTCTTGGCCAACTTCCGCAGCAATCTGTTCTACCTTGATCTTCTCGCCAGCAGCAACCTTGTATTGCTTGCCACCGGTTTTTATGACCGCGTACATATCAGCCCTTTCAACTAACAACTTTGACTTCACTCAACCACCAGAATCGGCGGTTAGCGCTCCCAGTTCGCTGGCTCGGCATGGTTTTAGCCATGGCGCCAGGCTGCTGGTACTTTTTCTTCGCCAAAGAAAACACTCCGCCAAAAGCGCGGAAGCCGCAGATCCTAGCACAAGGGGTTTCCCGCAGGCAAGCCAAAGGCCCTGCAGGGGCGCAGGGCTGGGGCTTGGCGTCGGCTTTGCGGGTGTCACCGTGCGTCACCGGACAACACAGGGCGAAACTGGGCCACACAGGGCATCGGTAAACCGGCATGGAGGTCGCCGCTGCCGGACCCACGGGGCTGGAAGCGCTACCCAGCCCCGAAGCATTCGCGTGAATTTGTCACACCAAGGATTTGCCGGTGCCATGCCGAGTTCTGAGCGATGGTGCCACGAGGCCCTTTCCCTGCACTGACAACACCCGACCCTCGACGTGAAGGGTCGCGAGATCACGTCAACAAGCGTGCGAGAAACCGCACCCCTCCCCCGGCAAGTCGACAGGCCTTTCTATAATCCGCGTTCCCCCCTTTTGTGAGCCAAGAGTGCAGCCCATTGCCTCTACCCCTGTTGCCGAGGTCCTCGCTGCGCTGAATGCGCAGATGGAAGAGGTCGATGCCGTCATCGCGCGCCGCCTGTCTTCTGACGTTGCCCTGATCAACCAGATCTCCGCCTACATCATTCATGCGGGTGGCAAGCGCATGCGGCCCAAGCTGGTGCTGATGTTTGCCAATGCGCTGGGTGCCGACAGCCCAGCCAGCCGTGAACTGGCGGCGGTGGTTGAATTCATCCACACGGCCACGCTGCTGCACGACGATGTGGTGGACGAGTCCGAGCTGCGCCGCGGCAAACAGACCGCCAACGCCATGTTTGGCAACGCCGCCAGCGTGCTGGTGGGTGACTTTCTCTATTCCCGCGCCTTCCAGATGATGGTGTCGGTGAATCGCATGCGGGTGCTGGAGGTCCTGGCGGACGCCACCAACGTGATTGCAGAAGGGGAAGTCCTGCAGCTGATGAACATGCATGACCCGGATGTGGCGGTGGACAGCTACTTGCGTGTCATTCGCTACAAGACGGCCAAACTGTTTGAAGCCAGCGCCCGTTTAGGTGCGGTGCTGGCCGATGCAGCCGCCGATCTGGAAGATGCCTGCGCCGGTTACGGCCGCGCCCTGGGCACCGCCTTCCAGCTGATCGATGACGCGCTGGACTATGAAGGTAGCAGCGAATCGCTGGGCAAGAACGTGGGGGATGACCTGCGCGAAGGCAAGCCGACGCTGCCGCTGCTGATTGCGATGGAGCGTGGCACCGAGCAGGAACGTGCCCTCATCCGCCACGCCATCGAGCATGGCGAGGTGGAACGGCTGAAGGACATCGTGGAGATCGTGCGCCGAACGGGCGCATTGGAAGCCACCCGTGATGCCGCTCGCGCGGAGATCGAACAAGCGAAGCAGTGCTTGTCTCATTTACCTCTTAACAAGTGGCGAGAAAGTCTGCTAGAATTTGCGGCTCAGTCGGTAGAGAGAAATTCCTGAAGCAGCTCGGTAGTTCAGAGCGGTTTTCAAGAGATTGAACTGATCGATTGAAGCAAAACCATCAACAGATTGCGATCAAACATTGATCCATCCATTGATGGGCACCATCGGGGTGTAGCTTAGCCTGGTAGAGCGCTACGTTCGGGACGTAGAGGCCGGAGGTTCGAATCCTCTCACCCCGACCAGGAATTTCCTTCTAGATCAAGCATTTATGCTGAACTACTCTGCATAGGCATTGATGCCAAGTTAGAGTAAATTCAAGATCTGGGTGTCCCAAAGATGTCCCAAGACCGCAGAGGTTCTTGGGACATTTTTTTTGCGGACTCGCCTACTTCTCGGCTGTGGCGCATAGCCCGAGGCGGAACACCCAAGCAGGATGCCAACCCTCACGCCTCGTTCGGCGCATAACTTCGGACCGGTAGGCAGTCGGTTCGGGAGGGGCTCTACGCCTGTGTCTGGTGCAGTTGCAGTGCAGGCATGCGGCAACAACATTTTCTGGTGCGTCGCGGCCGCCGCTTGCCCGAGGCACCAAGTGCTCTGCGGTACACCTCAAGCGAGATAAACCCGATCGCCTTGCAACCGATAGCTCGTCAGGGGAGGCGAGCCACATGTGGACGCCGCAATACCAGCAGCGCCCGTCCTGATGGTCGAAGGCTTTGCGGCGGAGGGTTTGGATCTTTGATGGCATAGGGACTCCAGGATGGAAAGTCCCCGCTACCGATAGCCGGCCATCACGGGCGCCGTCGCTAACGCGTATCGGCTGTACTGCCCCATAGCGGGTTCAGCGGGCATGGCCTCCCGGCCACGCGCGGCTCCATTTTGCTAAATGCTGCGGCCATCGGCAATGTGGCCGGCCGGGCAAAGAAAAATCCGCCCAGCTTGCGCATCAGGCGGACGAGAAACCAAAGCCGTCGTGCAATAGCCCGCTCAGGGAGGGAAAGCGGGGAACTTGCGTTCAAGAGGAAACATGCCACAGCGAAGCGAGGTGTCGGCTTGGGGCCTTCGATACCATGTCGCAAATGCCGTCGACAAGTAGGGGACGGTTACCCGGGTCTACGATTCCGATGCGCCATGACAGGCCCGGCCTCCCTGTTCAATCTTTGCCTGGCGCTGCAAACGCGAGACTCGCTTGTGACGCGGTCTGCATGACCTTCGCAGACAGGTCCGCGCCGGACACATCCTCGTAGCGTGCCGGGATTCGCTCTTTCAAGCGGAACAACCGCTGATGAGCCGACCGCGTGAGCTGGCCATAGGTCACGGCCTGCACCCTGCCACGCAGCACGCCCTCTTCTTTGAGTTCGATCTCGCGCGTGGTCTTCGCGGTGATCTCATGCCCGACGACGAACGCGCGGAACATCGGCGTGCCGTCGAGCGCGCCGCTGCCAAGAAAGTCCTGGACATAGCCATTGCCCTGGTTCATCTCCTCGCGGCCGATCGCGGAGCGGCCCTTCTTCAGCTCGATGATCAGGACGTTTTGGATCCGCGTCAGCGTGGGATCGGCCGCGTCGAATCCTTCGGTGCCGACAATTGAGCAGGTTGCATCGGCCAACGTCATGATGTCGGGGCGCTGCTTGGCGTTGATGAAGGCCTCTGTCGACAGTCGCTTCTTGAAAACCTTCTCGGCGGCAGTGCGCAGGCTGACGTTCGACGAATATTCGCTACTGTCGAACTCGGGGCCGAATAGCCATCGGGCCTGAGTCACCAGCGGGTGCAGCGTGTGCAGTTCGTCGGCCGCTTCGTCGCCAGCGAGCTTCTCGATGGCCACGATCACCGCCAGGCGATGGTCGATTTCATCCAGCACTGACAGCGCGTCGCGAACCGTCCACTGGCTAAGCAGACGATCGAGCCCCTCGATGTCCGATTCGTCCAGCTTGGTGAGCTTTTCGAGCAGCGCCGCGCCGCCGCGCGCCTTCTCGATGTTGATCAGCGCCTGCACTGCGGCCGATAGCACGTCCTGGGAGACGGTAGGCGTGGCTTTCACCAGATCGCGAGCGAAGCTGGCCACCTCCGCTCGGCCCAGGGGCGAAAGCTCCTTGAAGTCCTCGCGGTTCTTGACGAGGGCTTCTTCGGAGCTCTCCTCAACCAGCGTCGCGGAGAGCTGCGCGAAGACTTTCTTGGCATAGTCGCGTGCGGCCTCGAAGAGGGCATCGACCTTCTTGCCGCTGCGGAAGCGGACCCAGTCTTGCTCGACTTCAGGCAGCCAGCCGTCATCGGCCTTGATGACGATTGAAAAGCGCTTGGCGAAGCGCGCCCGGCCGTCGATCACAGCCTCCGCGCCGACAACCCAGCTTGGCACTCCGACCAGGCGCCCGTTCACCCAGAATGCAATGCCTTGGTAGAGCGTGTATTTGGCCGTCCGCGTCGTGTCGACTACGAAGGCCTCGGCCGGCGGGCAACCAGGGATCTCAAGATCCTGCTTCTCGATGAGTCCCGTTTGGTCGGCCAATGCGACCGACACCCCATTGACCCGGACGACGAACTGAGGATCGTGGACGAAGCGGCCTGCCAGGATCTCCCGGATGGCGTCAGCGTCGGGCAGGTGCCGCTTGACGATGACGGATAGCTTGGTCCCATGCCCCTTCCGGAGAAACGAACCCTCCTTCTCTATCTTGAAGGGGTTCTCTTCGCTCTGGGTGCCGATCTCGAAGCTCGCTCCCTTGTCCTCCCGCCAGGTCTCCACCGAATACTGGTCGGCGAAGCACAGCAGTCCGTGACGGCCGACGCCATTGCGTCCATAGGCCCTGCGACGCCAGCCTTGGCGCTCCGGCGGGAACTCGACCTGCGAGCTTTGATGCTTGAGGCGGTCGTAGCCCAGCTTCATCCATCGGCCTTTGAACTGGCCCGCATTCATGCCATGGCCATCGTCCTCGACCGTCAGAGCAAGCTCATCGGTGGGCGGGATCGTCAGATCCACGAGCGACGCGCCCGCATCCCATGCGTTTGCAACGAGCTCGGTGAGGGCGACCTCAGGGTCTTGGGCGATGCGCCCAAGCGTTCGGACGAGATAGTTCTCCTCGAAAAGCGATCCGGTCGCCGCGTCCGCCTCAGGTTTCGTCTTTGCCACCATGCCTCCCCTTTTTGTTTGAGCCGATAGTTAGGTATCTCACGAATCGTCGTCCATTGGATACCAAGCCTGATAGCGCGCCGATGTGATGGCGACTCGATCACCCTTCTCTTTGAGGTTGCAAGGGCCGCACAGTAACTGCAGATTGGTGACATCGTTGAGGCCCCAGCTCGCCAGGGGCACGATGTGGTCGTAGTGCTCGGTGTCTTCCAGGCTTGCCATACGACTCAGATTAAGATTGCACATCACACAATGGCCGCGGTCGCGATGGAAGACAGCGTCCTTGGCCCACTTCGGCGGTTTTACGCGGACCAGCATTCGATCGTCCATCAGCAGCGACCTATCCAAGTCATCGGCCTCATCAAAGTTAACGCGTCCGAGGATGCGGGAGATGTAGGCATTGAAGTCACGCATCACCATCCGGTTCTGAAATAGAACGTGGAACACCCCGTCGACAGTGATATTCATGAACTTCTCGTAGGCCTCGGAGAGCCAGACTTCCGACATGAATTCGTAAATATCGTCATCGTCGGCATCCGCAAAGCTCTTGCCCATGTCAGCGAGATGCTCGATGAAGCTTTGATGGCCGATGCCGTGATAGTCGAAGGCCTCTTCGATCGGAAGCTTGCATGGGCGCATGTGGGGGAGTGCTTCGGGGATCCGTTCGAAGGACTTCAACATCCTCTTGCGTTCCTCCAAATCCACGCCATCGGATTCCTCTGCATGGACCTGTCTGACCGAGAACTCGATGAACTGGTGGAGAACGGAATACTTCTGAAAGGGCCTCAGCCATCCCGCCCATTGCCCGTCGCAGTGAAAGCCATCCAGTATGCGCAGGTGGTCGGAGGTGTTCCTGATCACTCCATCGACGATCGAGCACAGGCTGTACGTTTCATAGTGCCTCGCCTCGAAGATCAAACCTGCCTTCATTGATCCACCCCTCCAACACGCTGCGCGCGCAAATCCCTGTTAACGCAGATCGGCAGCGCTGACGCCCCACCTCCCAGCGCGTCGGCCCCGAACTCTGACAGATCTACATCTGGTCCTTTGACACGAAGGCACTGTCACGAACGGACGGCTGATACCGATCTGCATCTGGCACCTCGATCGCCCTGACGATTGATCCAAGTGTGGTGTCGCCGTTACCGGCTAGGCTCAGTCCGTACGCTACTGAGAGCCGATCAAAGTCGTCAGCATGCCAGCCGGACTCCACGAGATCCGGCGGTAGAGGCAGGCGCATGCTCTCGACACTGACGTCCCAGCCTCGAGTTCCGTTGATGGAGTCACTGATGGTTCCGTAATACCGCATCCGTGATCCGCCTCCGCACAATAGAAGCGGAATGCGGGCGAGTTGGGTCGATGGAATGCCCTTACCCACCTTTGCATCGTTGATAGTGCCTGCAATCTGCGCGCGGTAGCGCTCGTTCCGGAACCGATCATCTACGTCAGTTCCGACTAGCTCGATGGTGTATCCCCCAAGATATTCGCGAACCGACTCCGGAATGGGTCTCAGTCGGTCGGTCGGCTTTCCTATCGCTTCCAAGTGTTCGAACGCATCGGCGTGTTCCTGCCCTTTGGGCAAATGCGCCTGCAACCATTCGACTCTCGACCTATGGAGACACATAGCTCCATTGAGCTCGACCCTGCTCGAATAGAAAGTAAGGACGCCCTGCCCACGCTGCGGGGCACGCACATGAAAGAGCGCCGAATCCACAGTGCCAGCGCCGACATCGACGAGCATCATCACGGGGCGCGAATTCCAGTCCCAGCGTGCCGATGACATGAAACCCTGCAGCTGCGCACTAACTTCGGGTATGGCGTCTACATCGCTCCAGGCGAACTCGCCCCGGCCAACGGGCTTGCCCAAGGCTTCATCCAAAGAAGCGAGCCTGTACTTATCAACCGTCGCTACAGTTATCGCTGCAGCATCGCGGTCACTAGCGAGATTGGCGGCCGCCCAAGCCAGTCGACGGAACAGCGCTACCGTGGCCGCGTCTTCGTACGAGCGAGTAGCCAGCCCTAGGTTCAAACGCCAGCCAAGTGCATGCCGAGAGTACACATCCCTGTGCTCGGAGAGCATCCAGCCTCTGACGCGTCGGATGACTAGAGCCAGGAATGCGCAACAGTCATTGAACTCTGTCACCGGACTCCGCGCCTTGCATGCGAGCAGCCCCAGCTTCAGGTCCGTGATCCGATGCGCTCCCTGCACCAGCGAGTAGACCTCGCCGGTCCGGAAAACCCGCGAGGGCAGTAGGTAGCCGTCGATGCCTGGAAGCCCCCGACTCAGCGGAACTGGAAAGACGCCGGTCGCCGCGAAGGCATCTCGCACGACAACCTTCGTCGCCGATGTGCCGAAGTCGAGCCCGATGATGAGGTCCGTCGCATTGTCCGGCTCCTCGGTGAGCTGCCCCTCGATGCCGCCGTTGGGAAGGTCAGGCAGACCAGCCGGCTCCGAGGGATCCGGCTGGAAGAGGGGATGCGAGTGGAATGGCGACACTCGCACGAGCCGGGTCACCGGGCGCGGCGGCGCAGGTGCAGGAGCCTGCGCTGTCGGAGCCATCTTCTCCGGCGTACTGACAGTCCGCGCAGCTTTGCGCGCCCCCTTCGCCTCAGCCGATCTCTCGGCGGGGGCCGGCGACGCACGACGGACCTGATCCTTCCAGTACGCCAACTCGCCAGCCGGCCGCTCTGCCTTGCCGATCCCCGCGACTCCTTGCGAATGCGAAAGCGCCGCTGTCTCTGCCGGGCGACCGGGTCTCGCCAGTTCGGCCCCTTTCGAGCCGCTCAGGCCCAGCGCCTCTAGTGCATCCCTCAACTGGGTTCCGAGCTTCATTCTTTCCCCCTGCGCCCCTCACTCCACTAGCACCACCCCGGCACAGACCAGCGTCGAGTCGTGCGCAAGATCCCTGCGCTTGCGGAGTCGGGCTCGCCGCTCTTCCGCACGCTCCTTCACCTTGGACAGCCGCCCCTCGTTGGCCTTGATCGTTCGCGTCTTGCCCTGCGCACGCAGACGATGAATGAGTTCCTGGAGACGCAGGATTTCGCGCGCCTCCTGACGGTCGATCTGGTCCAGCTGGAATGCGATCCGGTCCCGGTTCTCGCGCCCCGCATTCGCCGTGAACGCCGCATAGCGGCGATCGAGCGCCTCCGTCACGAGATCGAATGCATCCCCGACGGCATCGCCGTTCAGTTGCCCGGTTGCGGCCGGCCAAGGCTGCCCGAGCATCGCGGCCACCGTAACGAGGCGTTCGGCGGAGTCTGGATCGAGTCCACGAGCTTCGCCAAGACGAACGGCTTCGAAAGCAAGGCGCTCCGAGTCCTGCTCGCCGCTCAGGCACCACCGGTGGACCGCGAAAACGTGGACCCCGGCAGCGGCGCCTGGCTCGTCCGTGGAAGCCAGCCGCATCGCCGAAACCACAGCGGTGCGGTGCCGATCTTCGGCGTCCAGCCTGCGGCGCACGAATGAGATGAGCGGGTGGTACTGGGAAATCGACTCGGCGTCACTCCGGCTCCTCTTCAGGAGGTTCTCGAAGACGCAGGGCTGGCGTCCGCTAGCCGCCACCGCTAGGCGGGTACGGCTTTGCAGACGCTCCCTCTCGAGGAAATCAGCGAAGTCCGCACGAACGGCCGGGCCGAGATCGATCTCCCATACAGGTTGCTCGCCGTCGCGGATGCGAACCAGCTGGGCACCCTGACAGTACTCGTCGATGAAGTCGCTGACATAGGACTGAATATCCTCGGATGTCACGTATCGGTTCAACTGTCGGGCTGCCGCGATACGCTGCTGCAGATAGTCACCATGCGCCACGAGCCGCCCGGCCTCCTGCTCCAGGTTGTCCTCGATGCGAGACCGTTGCTCGACCGCGACGCACGTCTGCTCGATGACTTCGTTCTCCTCCTCGTCGGACAGCTCGTGCCGGAGCAGATCGAAGCTCATCTCGCGGATCATCTCGCCGAGGATGCCTTCAATGCTGCCCAGCGCGCGCTCGAAGATCCGCAATCGTTCGAAGAGCCTGACGTAGACTCGCTCATCGAGCGAACCGCCGAGGAAGAGATTCAGGATCACGATCCGCTCGGCCTTCTGGCCGATGCGGTCGATCCGACCGATGCGTTGCTCGATTCGCATCGGATTCCACGGCAGGTCGTAATTGACGAGGAGCGCCGAGAACTGGAGGTCGATGCCCTCGCTGGCCACTTCCGAGGCGAGCAGGAGCCGCGGCCCGTCCGGTGCCTTGAACTTCGCAAGAGCCGACGGCTTGTCCATGCCACCCATCAGCACCACCGAGTCGACACCGATCTCTGCGAATCGCTCGGCCAGGTACGTCAGCGTGTCTCGGAAGTACGCGAAAAGCACGACCTTCGCACCTCCCGTGCGCTTCCAGTACTCGAGCAACTGGTCACGCAGCTTCTCAAACTTCGAGTCGTGCCTGCGCAAGGCGTCAAAGTCGCCGACTTCCCGTGCGATGCGCGACAACTGGGCGATCAGGCTGTCGGCATTGACCCGCTTCCCGCCCCTGCTGTCGAACGAAGGGTCGTCGCCGAAGGCGTCCCACAGGATCTGGTCGATCTCCTGTTCCAGGTCCCTGCTCCGGCGGGACCAGGACCTGCAGGCAGCAGCCATGGAACTGCACATCTGTCGCTGCGGGATCGTGAGCAGGAAGCCCTCGGCCATGTCGAGGTTCCTGCAGTACTTGCGCACGGCCGCGGTGACCTGGTCATAGAACTCCGCCTCCACGGACGACATGTCGGCTCGCAACGCCACCGGCTGACGAACGACCCTGCGCTCGTGAACATCCCGCTTCCGCGTCCGGGTAACAACCTTGGTGATTGGATTGATCCGGTCGATCTGCTCGGCCAGCGAGAGCCTGCGACCCACATCGATGAGCGTCTCCTCGTCCAGTGGGGACGCCAGCAGGAACTGGAGAGCTTCGCTCCGCTCGGCGACCTCCGACGTGCGAACGTCCTGCAACGCCGCCTCGATGGCCTCGATATCGGGCTTGCCGCGAAGCAGTAGATCCCGCAGTTCGATCAGTGGTGCGTTCTGCTGCAATGCGTGATCGAAGGACCATTCGTGGGGGAAGGAATCGCTGTCCACCAGGTTGAGCAGATGGAACAGATCCGAATTGCGAAGGTGGACAGGCGTCGCCGAGAGAAGCACCAGATTACCGGCCATCCCGCGCAGCATCTGCCCCAGCTTCGCAGTCTGTGTCTCCGGATTCCGCATGTAGTGCGCCTCGTCAATGATCACGAGGTCGAGCGGCGCATCATCGCCGGCACTGTCGTCGGCGATGCGCCGGAAGCGCGCGGCCAGCGACTGCTCGTCATCGTCGTCCTCGACGTCCGCCAGCGCTCTCAAGCCCTGCATGCTGGCGATCATGGCGAAGGAGGTCCTCAGGTTGCCCGCCGCGTTTTCCAGAGTTTCCACGGCTTCTTGCGCATTGCACTTCCGCGCTTCGACGCCGAACCGGTCCGCCAGTTCCTGCTTCCACTTATCCTGCAGCATCGCGGGGCAGAGCACGAGCAGACGGCGTGCATCTTCCCTGCTGCGAAGCTCGGTCCAGATCAGTCCCGCCTCGATCGTCTTGCCGAGGCCCACCTCGTCGGCGATGAGAATGCCCCGCGAAGGCGAATCGAGAAAAGAAAGGACAGGCTTGAACTGATACGCGTAGAAGTCGGTGTTGGTCGTGTATAGGCTGTAGATGAGATCGGCCAGCTTGCCGCCCAAACGGGCGTGCGTGAGCGCCGAACGCAGGTCTCTTGGCCGACCGAAGCGCAGCTGGCGCATGTCGGCGAAGGGGTTAGCACCTTCGTCGGCAACGGGTTCCAGCGCAAGACCAGGAACGAACTCCGTACGGTCCGGGAAAATCACCTGCCAACGAGGTGACGCCGGATTGCCCGCAGTCTGGCCCGAAAGCACACCGACCCGCACCGGATTGGACTTCAGGCGTACCCGCTGGCCGGCTTGGTATCCAGAACTCATATGTGGCCGACCCTTTGCATGAGGCGATGATCTCCCGCGGGTGGCTCACTGGATGAGCCATGCTGTCCGCGCTGCCCGCCTGCGTTCATGGGAGGGCATTCCACTTCGCGAGCCGCCCGATGGCCCTGAGCTTGCCCATTCCCAGTACCCCAGGGACAAGTCCCGGGACAGCTACTCATCCTTAGCGCTCGCTGCCATCCTGGATGCGAACGCTGCGGCCTGTCCGGCATAGGCCGGGCGAGCGCTGTCCTGGAGGAAGGTGTGGAGGAGACAACGGGCTCGTGACAAGCCAGCGTAGTGCAACATCGTCCGGTCGGGCTGTCCGATATCTTCCATGTCGATGGCAAGCACCACCATCCGCTCAAGACCCTTAAAGGAATGCATCGTCGCGAAGACCAGATCTCCGTCTTTCGCCGCAGCAGCATCGACCAGCGGGACCCCTCCGAGGCTACTGACGTCTGAAACAAGGGACTTGTCGCGGGCCCGTGTCGAGAGGATGGCGATGTCCTGAGGGCGGATGTCCTGCCTGAGCAGCCTTGACACCGTGGCTTCGAGCAGTGCCAGCAGCGCCTTCCGATCACGCGCGTAGGCGTTTTCGCACTCGGGCCCTTCGGGCGCTCCCTCGATCGCGAGATCGATGCCCGAGATGATCGAGGCCTGTACCGCGACCTGGCGCGTGTTGCGGCAGTTTTCGAACAGATCGTCGAATGCCGGTTGCGCTTCGGCCAGTCGCTTCTCGACGAGATCCTGGACCTCGACGCCGTAGATATTCTGGTTCCGATCTAGAAAGATGTGCCATCGCCCACGATTGATGCCGGCATCGCCGAGCATCAGGTCGAAGGCATCGATGTTGTCGGGCGTGAGGAGATCCTGCGCTTCGTCGATCACGAGCGCGTCCCAGGACGGGAGTCCGATCTCCAGCGATGCCTCCACGAAGGTCCTCGGGAAAACTTCGGCGAACAGTTCCTGGTCGTTGGACGCCGCTCCTAGCCTGTCCAGAAGGCCAGCCTTGGAGATCACCTCCCGATACAGCAAATGGACGTGCCTGACGTCGATCCTTTCGGCAAGAGGGTCGGTCGCGAGGCCCGAGCAAACATGTCTGGCCAGCAGCTGATTGAAGCAGAGGAAGAGGACCCGGAGACCTTGAGCAGCGAGCTGTCTTGCTCGTTCGACAGCGATCACCGTCTTGCCGGTGCCGGCCTTGCCCCTCACGATCGTCCGCGGGTTCGCAGACATGCGCCGCGACGCGCGGATCTGGTCTTTGGACAGCTGGACCAGCTTGGACTCGACGCCGGTCAGGTAGCTTCCCAGGCTGAAGGCCGACTCGACGTCGGGTCGCAGCACCTGCCGCGCTCGCTGGATGTCGCTCTTCGTCGGCATCCTCGGCGTGCGGCCGTGCTTTGCCTGGTATGTTGCTATCCAATGCCTCTGCAACCGCCCGATGTAGTAGCCGAGGTTTGCCCTGAACTCGCGCTTGTCGAGCAGGACCGCAGGCTCGATCTCCGCACCTGTGGTCGTGAACGTTTCCATGGGCATCACGACACCGAAGCCATCCAGGATGCTTTCGAAGGCCGGGGCGGCCTCGATCAGCTTCTTGCGGACCGCGAACATGGTGCCCTTGGCCTGCGTCCACGGATCCTCACGCTTCTCGTACGAGCCGCTGTCAGGGTTGCCGAAGGTCCAAACGCCATCGAGGCACGAGACCCGGCCCCCCTTCACCTCGAGCGAGAAGAACCCCTTGGTCGACAACACGACGATGTCCGCCTCGCCCCAGATCTTGGTCTCGTGGCCGTGCAGCCCGAGCGAGTGCAGCACGATCCAGTCCGCATCGAGATCGCGCCCCAGCTTCTCGTAGACGATCCGCTCGCCATACGGGCACTTCTTGGGCTGGTCCGGAATGAGGGTGGCCATGTTGTCAGTCCGCGAGGTCGTCGAAGTAGCCCTGCCAGTGTCCGAACTCGGATGTCTCCGGCGAACCGACGAGCATGGTTCGATCAAGCTCGCGGTTGAACTTCTCGCAGGCGGTCTCCGGGACCAGCAGACAGCAATGGCAAGCAGCGCCGCTGACGCGGTCACCGGACTGGGCAGGATCGGTCTCAAGACACACCGGATCGCTGCCGCACCAGCGCGCGTTCCTGATGGTCTGCAGAACGATCCTCTCGAGCTGTTTCGGGTCGGCCAGGCGCACCAAGCCGCCTAGACTGCCCTCGGAGTCGGGCGACCCTGTGTAGATCAGGACGCCGTTCATGGCTGGACGCAATGGATCGGCGTCGCTCACGTAGAGCCTCTCGCGGAGCGCCGATGAAGAGTAGCCGCAGTCGATCGAGATCGTGCGGATCAGCGCATGCGCGAAGGAGTGGACCAGCAGCAATCTTGCCGTGATCCGGTAGTCGCGGAGATAGCCCCGATCGTTGGCGATCGCCGCGGAGCGCGTCTCCAGGACACGGACCCGCGCCGAGATGTCCGGATTGGCTTCCACCCAGGCGTCCACGGTCTCGGTCCGGAACCGGAGGAACATACCCTCGCCGCGGATCTCGGCCGCCGGCAGCCAATTGCGAGCCGTCTTCGACAGTGGCGAGACCTGCCCGTCCTGTATCGCCTTGGCGATGCGTTCACCGCTGACCGGAAAGGGCTCGATGCGACTGAAGCCTGCGAGCGCCCTCACTTCGCGCAGACGCGAGACCGCACCGACGAGGTCGAACCATCGCGCGATCGCCTCAGGCGGGTCCGACACAGCATTGCAGAACTGCGGCGCAATGCCTCCCACGATCGGATCGTCACGGTCGTTCGAGAGAGCCGCATACTCCTCGGCCCTGGAACCCGCGTCGGTGAACTCGCCATGCGTACCTTCGATCTTCTGCTTCTCGCGGTAAGCGGCCATGAGCGCGTCGAGCGGAATGTCATAGGTGTTCGCGAGGTTCGTGAGAACGGGCGCAACAGCTTCGGCCGGAAGCGCACCAAGGGTCATCCAGTGCCCCTCGATGATCTGGAACGTGGCCTCCGAGACCGGTGGAATGGACAGCGCGGACGCCACCACGGGAAAGTGTGCGTTCGATGCGCCGCGCTGGATCACGCGTGGCGGCGAGTCACAGCCCGGTTGCCTGTCGTGCAGCCAGGGACGTCTGCCGTAGCAGTTCGTGCCCTTGAGACTCTCTGGCCTGAACGCATCGCCCATGGACTCCGAGGAGCCGCACTTCTGGCAGTGCACGTATAGATCGGCAAGCGCGGCCGATTTGCCTCTTGACTTGAGTTCGAGTGTGGGCCGGTCGCACACGCCTCCGTCGCGCCTTCGATGCGCCCACCATGCCCACGGAAACTCATCCATGTGGCCCTTGCGACAGGCGAGGACGAAACGGACTGGCGTGGTGAATACCGGTCTGCCGTGCGCGGTGCACTCCAGCTGGCTTCCGTCGGCAGACAACTGGAACGGGTCGCCCTCGGTTCCGATGCGATGGCACTTCGGACACTCGTGCCACGCCGGGAATCGAATGGCAGGCGCCGAGTGCGCAGGATCGACACGGCCCGATGGACCGAGATCCTCAGACACGGGAGGCAAGCGGAAGTGGCTGACCCCGAGCTGTGCCTGGAGCCGTGCCTCACCGATGGTGAGCGAGGGCAACCTGGTCGCACTCTCCCAGTCCTCCAGGCCCATGGGCATGAAGGACCCCTTCTCCAGATCAATGATGGCACCGATGCCGTAGGTGGCGATCAGCTGCGATCGGCGCACCTTGCCCAGAGGCTCCACTCCCGCGACGGCCGCCGGACCGGCCTTGGCGGGCGCTCTTGACCGGAAGGTCTTCTTCGCTGTGGCCACTACGCACCTCCTGTCTTGCGAGGAATGACCTTGAGGACGAACGCTGTGGACGGCTCGACCTCGCGCATCGTGTTCGGTGTAGGCCACGCGAGATTGCCGGCAGCGACACCCTCTTCCGCCGAGTACATGAGATGCGGAGCCGTGCGTCCGAATGGCGCTTTCTTCTCCCAGTACCGGAGGCGACCGGACGCGGATCGCGCGTCATGGCTTCTGCGTCCCCACGTCTGGAGGATGGCATCAAGGTCCGCCTTTGTGTCCTCGGCTTCCATGCCTTCGGAGACGGCCGACACGCGCAACAGGATCGCCTGGACCAGATCGTGGACCGCTTGACTGGACGGATCGAAACGCGTCGCGTCCTCGTCGCCTCCCAGACCGGGCACAAGGTGCCTCACGACGGAGGCGACCACCGCGTGCAGCGCCTTGTCCCTGGCACGCGGCGCCCATGGCGTGACACTCGTGGCCTCGACGCTTCGATAGAGCGCACTGTGATAGCTGCGGAAGTGTTCGAAGTGGGACAGGTCCCTGGGCCGTCCGAAGTTGTAGAGCGTGATCACCAGGCCCGGGATGCCGCGACCGACCCGGCTGCTGGCCTGGATGTACTCGGCAGTCGACTTGGGTTGTCCGTTGACGACCATCAGCCCGAGCCGCGGCACGTCCACGCCAACCGAGATCATGTTCGAAGCGAGGACGGCATCCTTCGGCGCAGCGAATTCGAACGGATCGGCCTTGAACTGCGCGAGTGTCGTCGAGAGCGCATGGAGCAACCCCGGCAACTCGCGCGACGACTTGCGGCTGCTCAGCTCCTCGGGTTCCAGCTCGAGATCGCGCCTCTTCGCGGCGAGACGCCCCGCGAGGAACTGCATCTGGCGCGGGACGTCATCCTGCATGAGGACATAGGCACCGCCCAGCTCTCGTAGGCTGTTGAAGTACGCGACGCAGGTCCAGTACGCGTCGATCGATGCATCGTCGGCCTGGCCTCGCTCGGCAAGCGTCGCCGCCGATTGGAGCAGTGCCGCTATCACGGCCTGTAGTGCGAACTTCGGGCTGCGCCCTGCAGTCGGGATGCCGATGTAGAGCCTGTCAGGACCGGCGGAATCGCGGACCGCGAAGAAGGAATCCGACGCATCGAACCCGGGTGGCGGGAACTGCAGAACACTCCTGTCGAAGAGGGCACGCACCTGCTCGGCCGCGTGACCAATGGTGGCTGTCGAGCCGATAACCTTGGGCCGCACCTTGCCCCGGGTGCAGATGAGATCGACGATCGTCTCGTAGAGACCTGCCATCGATCCGAGCGGTCCCGATATGAGGTGCAGTTCGTCCTGGATGATGAGCCCCGGCGGCAGCCCGCCATCGAGGCCGAAAATGCGCCTGATGTCGGTTCGTCTCGGCAGCTGTGCGAACTTGTCGATGGTCCCGATCAACAGCGACGGTGGAGACTCGTAGATGGTGGCATCGACGGTCAGGACGGGCAGCGGCCGGCCACCCGTCTCGCAGTCCGTCTGGCCGCAAGTGATGTCGATCCGTGGCTGCAGGGGATCGGCCCGGTACGCGGTCCCCCTGAGCTCCGATCCGCACACCGGGCAGCGGAGCAGTTGCCGCGGCGTGGACTTGGGCTTCTGGTCCGCGTGCTCCTGCTCTAGCGCCTCCCGCGCATCCTCCATCAGGTTCGGCGTTGCTTCGCCGCCGACGTAGAGCCCGAGCGAGATGCGCGCCTCACCCAGACGCATGTCGGACTCGCGGATCGCGTCGCACGCGGAGATGAGGGATGCGGCGCGCTGAAACTGCTGCACGGTCAGCAGCCGAAGCGTGTAGCGCATCAGAACGTCAACACCACCATGCTCGCGACGGTGTCCGTCGGTCAGCCGCCGGTGGAAGATCTGGAATGCCGTCAGCGCGAGATAGGCTTCGGTCTTGCCGCCGCCGGTCGGGAACCAGAGCAGGTCCATGCATTCGCGATCGTCCAGGCCAGGATCAGCCAGTCCGGGAATGACCAGCAGCATGAAGGCCAGCTGGAAGGGGCGCCACTGAAGCGGTCTCGGATGTTCTTTGGCGCGATATCTCGACTGTCGATCCATTGCGGCATTAGCCAGCGCGAAGGCGCTCCAGGCAGCGCCATCGCTGCGGAGCTTGTCCACGCCAGCTCGGATGCGATTCAGGGTCGAACTGCATCTCTCGAGGTTGTATTCGGCTGCTTTCCGCAGATCCCCATGGAACTCCGCGAGGCGAGCGCGCAGGTGCCGGTCGATCCACTCCGCGTACCTATCCGCGAAAGCCGCGAGTGCCTCGACGACGGCCGCACGCTCGGACTCCCGTGAGAGGAACTCGGCCTTCAGCGCATCCGGATAGGAAGTTCTGAACTCGTCGAGGAAGGCGTGGCCGTCAGGACTAGTGCCAAGCACGCGGGTGTCGGGCAGCCAGGCCGTGCTCACATGGCCGACGGCCGCGATCGCATCCGGCGGCCAAGTGGCGGCCACACCGTGTCCCACCGCGAACTCGCGAACGTCCCGGTACAGCAGCGAGTTCACCAGCGAGTCCTCGTCGCCGCCCGTGACCGGCGGCGCACTCCGGGGGTAGATGCCCGGCGACTCGTCAACAGTCGCTTCGACCACGATGCCCGCCTGGAACAGGCAACGCGCATCACGGGGTCCGGCATCCTCGTCGTCAGGCTCCTCGTTGATCAGCGTCACGGTGTAGACATGCTGCGCAGGTCCGATGCGCCTTCGGACGTGGAGCGCAAGGCGCTTGTCCGTGATGCTCACTCCTCGGGCGTCGACGAACTCATTGATGCGGAGGGTTCCCGACTGCTCTGCCGGCGACAGGCGGACCGAATAGCCCAGCGGACTGCGCTTCCACGCCTTGCGAACCTGTGCGACCTTTGGCGCTGGCTCCTCCGCGGCGGAGGCCGGGTTCGAATCGGGGGCGAGCTCCACCGGCGCGTACCGGGAGGTTTCCCCTAGGCCGATCGTGACCGTCGCCTCCTTGGCCACGGCGAACGTGATCCCGATCGAGCACGGACGGATGGCGCGGTATCCAGGGATCGAGGCCTCCACCGCCGACGCCGGATCACTGCCGCTGTCGAGCCCGGCGTCGTCGTCCGTTCCGTCCAAGGCTGCGCCGCGCGGCCAGAGGATGCCGGTCAGGTAGGTGTCCACTGGCGCGGACTCGATGATCTCGTCGGGAGCCAGCGGCCCCATGAGCAGTGCGCTCGCTAGTCCGGCGAGATCCGCCCTTACCTGCTCCTGTTGCTTGTGGTCATTTGCCATTGCGCTTCCAGGTCTTGAAGTCACCCGTGCCGAAGAGCGTGATGCCCAACCACAGGCGGCTTGACCGCCAGGGTTCCGGGACCGCCTCGTCAGCGTCGCCCCGGGCGCACAGGGTGACGATCTCGCCGATGCGGAGATTGAAGATCGTGTTCGGCAACCACAATCCTTCGTTCCACAGGTACGCGAGGAGATCGTCGGTCACCTGCTGGGTGGTCCGTGCGAGCCTCCGGCCGGCCTTGGTGCCTTCCTGCAGGCAGATTTCCCATCGCGCATCCCGCATACGGGATTCCTCTTCATCGGAATCCAGCCGCTTCAGTATGACCTTGTGCCCGCGAAGCTGCGCCGCTGCGGACGCAAGCATCTGCTGCAGTTCGGTGACCTTCTCGCCGCCGCCATGGAATTCGGCGTCCACGAGGCTCTGAGGGTCGATGTCCCCCGCAAGACCGAACTGGAAATTCGTCAGCCTTCCGGTCTTGCCGGGTGACCCAAGCATCGCGAAGCGACTTCGTCCGGTTCGGAGCGATTCGTCGTACGGTCCCGCATACACGCAATCGGACGGTATCCTGTTCAGCACCTTGCCCGCCCGTGTCACCGCGACGAATCCGACGTTCGCGAGTTCCAGCGGATCCTCGGGTTCCTTCTGATTCTTCCTGGCGCGAGGGTCGAGAAGCGACACATTGTCGAACTCCATACCCTTGGCCTGGTGGACGGTCGTGATGTAGACAACGGCTTGCTCAATCGTCTGATCGTCGGGAAACGAATCGGGCCATGGGAGCCGTTCGCGCAGATCTCCCATGTCGATCGACGTGGTGTCGTCGCTCGCGCCACTGGCACGCGCGAGCCTGCTCCAGCAAGCCTGAAGGGATGGCATGTTCAGCGCCGTGCGCGCCTCCGGAGCAATCTCTTCCAGCGCCTTTTTGTAAATCAATTCGAACGTCGATCTAGCGACGCTCTGGGGCTTGAACCGCCAGAGTAGTGCAGCGATCCAGGCAGGTGCCGGCGGCGTCTCGCCCGCGGTCCGAAGTCGAACCGACACCGTCGGGCCTTCGACCTTATCCCCAAGCAGCATCTTCGCAACTCGCAGAGATTCGCCGTTGGTGCGTGTCAGGATGGCTACGGAGCCCGCAGGCAGACTCGCGAGCCATTCAGAACTGAGCTGAGTTTCCGCTGGCATTCCAGGGATCCGCTCCAAGAACCGCTCCATAGCGGACAGCTTCCTGGGGGCGGTGAGATCCTCACTCTGCAGGATCTTCCGCAGACTTGCCGCCATGATGGCCAGTTTCTCGGTGGAACGATAGTTTCGCGTCAACGACACCTCGCGCAGCTCGGGCCCCATGACAGTCTCGAGCCGTTTCCATGGATCCTCGTCCAAGCCGTGACCGCTCGCGCGTGCCGCCCATCTATAAATCGATTGAACGGGGTCACCCAGCACCGTGAAACCTACACGTCGGCCATCCACATTTAGGCGAGATAGAAGCGCGATGACCATAGCTGCGCGGACACCGGGCAGGTCCTGAAACTCATCGACAATCACATGGCGAATGCCTGCAAGTCGATCGGCAACGACTGAATTCGCTCGGTCGGCTAAGGCGGCTGTGGCCGCCTCGATGTTCTCGTCGTGCTGCCGGCCCAACAGTTGCGGCACGGCCGCACCGCACTGCCTGAGGATTCGGAACGCCCAGGAGTCGAAGGTGCGGATTGCCAAGTGCCGGAGGTCCTCCACGACGTGCTCGTCAGCGAGATGCAGTCGGGCAATGCGGCGGGTGAGCATGGCGACCGCACTTCGAGAGAAGCTGAGGACCAAAATTTGCGCCGGCAGCAGGCCCGTGCTGATGAGGTGCGCAAGCCGCATCGACGCGACCTGCGTCTTCCCGGTTCCAGGTCCGGCTACGACCAGCAACCAATCCAAAGGCGAAGCGCTGATAACAGCAGCCTGCTCGGGATCAGGTACGAACTTTTCTACCGCAAATGCACGAGGGCCGAGCCCCGCCGGCTGATGAAGACTCGCACCGCCGATGCCTGTAACCTCGTCAATCTGTCCGGCTCCCCCCACCCTGAGTCACCCTTTTGTTTAGTTATGCGTCTTGCTTTACAAAGAGTATCACGGACTTTTCCGTAGTCTGAAGCATCGCGTTGCGCCAGTCATCTATGTACGCATAGCGTATCGTGCTCACCATGGCCGATATCGTCAGCCCAGCCAAGCGCAGCCAGATGATGTCCGGCATCAAGGGCAAGAACTCTCTACCTGAGATGCTGGTCCGCAAGGCGCTGTTCGCGATCGGGCACCGCTTCCGACTGCATCGGCGTGACCTGCCAGGCACGCCCGATATCGCCATGCCGGGCCGCAAGATCGCGATCTTCGTTCACGGCTGCTTCTGGCACGCGCACCAGGGGTGCAAATACGCCAAGATGCCATCAACGCGGCCTGAGTTTTGGGCGGCCAAGCTCCAGGGCAATGTCGATCGTGACCGACGCGCTGCCGACAAGCTCGCGGAGATGGGCTGGCGGGTGCTCAATGTCTGGGAATGCTCAACGCGTGACCCGGGGTCCGCTGCGGAATTGCCTTTGGCGCTCAGAGCTTGGATCGACAGCGGTGCACCTGCGGGTGAAATCAGCGCTCAAAGCCTCGCAGCGGCCTCCTTGCGATAACCTGCAGTCCCACCACTCCCGGCTGCCAAACCGGCGGACACGCTTGCCGTTTGCAGCCGGGCCTCATATCACCATCGTGATCGCCAAAACGCTAGCTGACATAATGCCCAGAAAGGTCTTCCAAAGAGCGTGACAGGATGACGCCGTATTTCGAGTCGAGCTTCGCCTGCTGCGCGTGGGAGATGGCTGCCTTCTCGGCGATGACACGGTCCGAATATGGAATCGCGGTATAGAAGGACTGCATGTCCAGAACGTCGTTAGCCGAGAGAGTCCCGGTCTTGGCTTCCAGGCGCGTAGCCATTTCAACTTCCACATTCATCGTCGGCACGTCCTCAAGCAGAGCTCGCATGGTGCTGTCGCCGAGCGCTGACAAGTCGTCGAACGAATACCCCAACGCAGCCACAATCCGGTTGAGGACGTCCAGATGGTCCACCCATGATTGCGCCGCGTATATGCGCCGACGCATATCGAGGGACTCGCTTGCAAACCGTGCGCGCCGGCCCTCGATCTGTGCGACCAACGCCGAAAGTCCTTCGCTCAACTTGGCATTGGCCTCTCTGCGGCGGGTATCGTCCTGCGTGACCATGTAGTTCAGGTAGAGCGCCGCGGGGTCTACGAGGGACGTCATCCGTCGTACGCGTGCAAGTTCTCCTGGGGACGCCATCAGCTCATCCATGGGCTCGAAGGCCTGCATAAAGCCCGGTGCAATCGCCCAATGGGTCGGCATGCGCTCAGGCTCAATGCCGAATCGGCGTTGAATTGCAGCTCGCAGCTCCACCTCTATCCGGGCGGCCCGGCTTCGATGGACATAGCCGAGACTGAGCATGGCCTGTGTTTCGGCGATGAGCCGCCTGCTGACATCGTCGTTGCGCTTTGCGGTCTCCATGATGTTCGCCACCGATAGCGGAAACAGAACGCGCCCCTCCCGTACGGCTGCGACGAGCCGAGGGAACAACTGGGCGATCGGGCCGCCCTTAATTCGACCGCTGTGCACTTGAGCCAGCTCGATCCATTTGTTCTGGTCCAGAAAGATGATTTCCATACGGCTGGCCGTCTCGGGTTCTCTTGCAGCGCTACACGGAACTCCATGGCAGCCGTGGGATCAGGCTTGGCCCGAATTTGCCGACGGGACCGCCAAGTCATGGAAAGGGCCACCTCGCTCAGACCCTCACCGCCTACGCGGAGAAATCATGAGATCGCGGATGATTTCTCCAATCTGTTTGGCCAACAGCGGCGGGACGGCGTTGCCGATCTGGCCGTATTGCTCGGTGCGGTTCCCCTCAAAAAAATAGTTGTCGGGGAAGGTCTGCAAGCGAGCCGCCTCGCGCGCGGTGAGGCTGCGGCACTGGCCCGGATCCGGATGGATGTAGTAGTGCCCGTCCTTCTTAATGTGCGCGACCACCGTCGACGAGGGATGCTTGCCCAACTGGACCCGAAAACGGTCTTTGAAAGGGATCGTCTCCTCGTCCACGTTCACATGGTCGGGCAGCAGCTTGGGCGGGAAATTGCGCAGGTCCGGGGCGTATGTCTGCGTCGCCGCGAAGCAGGCGGCGAACATGTAACGATGCAGATCCGAGCGCATGTGGCTGCGGGTCTCATGATGCAAGACGCCGCCTAGCCTCGGATCCAAATACCAGTCACGCAGATCTTTGGGCATGTAGTTGCCAGGTTCGACGGCGGTCTCGATGAATGGCCCGCCGAATGTCTTCTGCTTCTCGGCTCTCTTGATGAACTTCTCCATGGCCGTCTCAATGACGGCGCGCAGCGGCAGGCGCCACCCCACCAAGGCGCTTGGAGACTCTTTGACGGCCTTGATCCAGGCTTCCTGCGAGTCAGGCTCTTTGGACAAGCGGCTGCGAAGCTCTGGCAGGCCGGCCAGGGCCGCGCTCACGCCAACCTTCTTGGGCTGTTTACGAAGCAGGAAGTCCTCGGGGCGCTCCCTGAGTGCAGGGGTCGCCGCCGCCACGTCCGATCGGACGCCGAACAGTATCACCCGATGGCGGCTTTGCGGGATGCCGTGGTCGTCAGCCTCGATCACGTAGTCGTTAGGATCGAGTTCGCCTTCCGACTTGTGGACCACCAGCGAGCGCACTTCGTAGCTCAGGCCAGCCTTGGGCGTTTTCAGATCGGCGAGGATCTGCTCGAAGATGCGCTTGCCGGAGTTGGTCGAATTCAGCATCCCCTTGACGTTCTCCATGACGAACACCGCTGGGGCGAACCGCTGAATGATTCGAAGGTATTCGATGTAGAGGAAGTGCTTGGCGTCGGCCTCGAACTTCTTCACGTCCTTGCTGCGCAGGCGCGACCGGCCAGCCAGCGAGTAGGCCTGGCAAGGCGGCCCCCCGATGAGCACCCAGTCTGTCTGCCCGCCCAGAGCTTCGCGGATCCAGCCGTCGACCTCCTTGGCCGGGGTGAGACCGAGCTCAGCGCATCGGGCCTCCTTGGCGGCATGTTCCGCCGCGACCTTGATCTCAGGATGAGCCAGAAACTGCTCGCGGTTGATTTTCCCTCGGACGTAGTCGTAGTAGCAGTTCGGCACCTTCCCCTTGGGGAACTTGCGGAAGATCGCCCGCAGCAGAAGGGTACGGTGGGCAATGGGATCCTTTTCGATGGATACCTTGACGTCAAAGCTACGCGCCCCCGACGCGTCGACGACCGACGAGAATCCCTCGCAAAGCCCCCCCGGACCGGCAAAGAGATCTATGACCGGTATTGCTTCTTTTCTTTTGTGCATCTTGCCTGTAGCTGTGCCGCAGATGGACTGACCTGTTCCCCATCATGCGTTTCCAGCATTCTGCCAGGCAGCGTACCAATGCGATCAATTGTGGCGCGAGCCCCACCGTGCAGGGGAGCGCTGACCTAGTACTGTGTCTGCCCTTTCACGCAGATCACCAGCGCCGTCCGTACGACTTGCGCACAAGCAACGTAGAGTTGTGCAGCACCGCCATCGAATAAGCAGCAGAACCCAATAGGAACACGCCTGCAAGACTTGCTGGCACCCGCAAGTCAAGAGGCCGTTGCCGGATGCGAGCTTGGCCGGGGCATCACACGCACAGGCCGCTTGCCAATTGCGCTCGACAGTGCGACAGCACGGTACTTCTGCATGAACACCAGCGGTGATTCAAGGCCCGGCAAAGGGATCGCGGTCAACCCGCGCCGTATCGCCGCGACTCGACAACCTCATCGATCTCCCGCTCCATCTCGTCCTCGATATCCTTGAGGAGTTGATCGTTGATCGACTTGGCCAGCGCTTCGCGCACTGCAAATTCCACTGTGGGACTGTCGTCCCCCATCTCTAATTGGCTTTCATCGACGCCGGCAAGGCCGACTCAGCCTTCCACCGCCGCCCGCCAGAGCGAGCCCAAACCCTGCTCCCACCGCGTCAACTGTGCTCGCACGCCCTCGAACACAGCGTCTGCAGTTCGCGGAGGGAAGTCCGCCGGTAACCGTGCCTGTACTGCAGCTATCGCTGGCTCCACGCACTGGGACAGCGTCAGCATGTCCTCCCACACATCGGCCGCCCCCGACCTCTCGGCGGCGTCACGCCAATGGCGTGCCTGGATGCTGTGAAGGTTGTAATGCACGTTCTTGGACCGGATAGCCATCGCCAGTTTGGCAGCCCGCCATGGCACTTGATTGGCGGCGTTTCCGACGACAGGCCAGACTGAGATGACGTCATAGAGCGGCGTCATTCGGTACTGCCCGCCGGGAAGCAGAAAGATGGAGAAGTTCTTGGCATGCCCATCCGTAGCAGCCAAGAGCCAAAAGGCTAGCTGCGTGCGCAGGAAGTGGGAGACGTCGACCTGCGGCGCCTGGCCGCCCAACAGGATTTGGGTGCACCGCACCATGCTCGGACCGCCATGGCTTTCGTACTTTGCCGAAGGTGGAAGGCCCAAGACCTGGCAGAAGTCTTCTTGCGGCAAGCGGGCAATCCAGCGTTGCCCGTCAGTCAGCCTCGTCGCCCAAGAGCGGTCAAAGCGCTCGACCACCAG
Organism: Roseateles sp. SL47; assembly: GCF_026625885.1. Lineage (NCBI taxonomy): Bacteria > Pseudomonadati > Pseudomonadota > Betaproteobacteria > Burkholderiales > Sphaerotilaceae > Roseateles > Roseateles sp. SL47. The sequence goes on from NZ_CP113068.1 coordinate 6,359,687, forward strand.
GGTCAACTGATCGCCAAACCTCACCATCTCGGTCTCAGCCACCGGAAGTCCGAGCTCGCGCAGAAACTGGGCGCAGAGCCATTCGTTCTGGACCGAGTGCGTGAGGTCTAGCCGACGCCCGCCGACAAGCCCCAAAGGCAGTTTGACGATGTGCGTTGTGGGTGTGGCGCCAAGAGGTCTGCACCATTGGCCGTCCAGGCGAAGCAGCGCCGTCTTCTCCTGGGCTCCGGCGATGGAGATGCGAAAGTCTTTGGCATCGTCTTCTCCGCCAAGTCCAGGCGTGCTGACGACGCCGCGCAAGTGCTGCTCAACGGCCGCATCGCTCATGGGCTCGTAATCGATACGGTCGAAGCCGGTTGGCGCGGTCTCGGGCGGCAGCAACTGGGCGGCCCCCACACAGTCTCGCCCTATCGCCTGCAGTAATTCAAATGCGTCGATGGAGTTCGTTTTGAACCGCGCCGCAACGCGCTTGCGAATCTGGGCGTCATCAGGCAGCAGGTTGTCGAAGTAATTGCGGACGACGTCTCCCGATACGGTCCTGTCGGGCGTGATGGGCATCGACAAGGACAGAGGGCGCACTCGTGGCGAGTTCAGCCAAGTGGCCTCGTAGGTGAAGCGATGGTGTCCGGTGCGGCCGCGATGCCATACGCCCACGTGCTCGCCGTTCATCCATACCCAAAGTTCGCTCAGTTTGTCAGCCATGAAGAGCACTCCCACGCATGGGGTTCACCATTGCCCTTTGGGAGGGTCTGCTGGCTCGCGAGGCGCGTCCGCAGGCTCTGTGTCAGTGAGCGTCGACGCCTTCCGTTTCCGAGAGTCGCCTGCTGCGCCGTCCATTGGCAGGGTGTGTGCGTCTCGCACGACCAGTTGAGCGTTGAGGACCGCAAGAATCTGGAGCAGTTGGTCGACGCTGACTGCCCCGGGATTCGCTTCAATGTCCGCGACCCGCGACTGGCCAACGCCGAGGCGCCTGGCAAGGTCCGACTGAGTCAAACCGCGCGACTTGCGCAGTGAGCGCAAGTACTGCTTGATCTGGCTGGAGAGTGCAACAGGGTAGTCCATCTCGTCAGCTTATCGCCTCTAGGCGATATTAGCAAAATATCTTGTTTGACCGATATTTGCGACATATCGCCTTTGGCAGATATTGAGAAAATATCTCCTTTGAACGATATCTTTTCGAAGCTGAGGCACCGTACCGCCCCCGGCCAGCCTGACATCATGATCACGATCAGCCGGCCCATGAGCCATGGTGCCAGCCATTGGGCATGGATTGGGTACGAACAGCGCATGGCGACTGAGCGCAGGAGATGTCCGAATCTGATCCATTACTGTCCCAATTCGGATCGACCAGCGGCTAAGCTCCAGCCAAAAATGCCACATCCCATTCACGGAGCTACGCATGAACTCATGTCTTCTGGTGATCGATGTGCAGGAATCCTTCCGCCACCGTCCGTTTTTCTCCGAAGCCAAGCTGCCTGCCTATCTGGAAGCCCAGAACACCCTGATTCATCGATGCATCGAAGCGGGCCTCCCGGTGGTGCGGGTGTTCCACGCCTCCGGCGCCAGCACTCCAGACAACCCCTTTGCCCCCGGCTCGCCATTGGTAAGCCCCCTCGCCGGCCTGACCCCCTTCGAGGCTGCCGCCCAATTCACCAAGTCGCGCCACAGTGCCCTGGTCGGCACAGGCCTGGATGTGTGGCTGGTGCAGCACGGCATCCAGCGCCTGATCATCAGCGGCATCCGCACCGAGCAGTGCTGCGAAACCACCACCCGGCACGCGTCCGACCTGGGCTGGGAGGTCGATTTCGTCAGCGCCGCCACGCTCACCTTCGACATGACAGCCCCAGATGGCAGCGTGCTCACCTCAGCCGACATCACGAAGCGTACCGAGACCGTTCTGGCCCAACGATTCGCCACGCTCTGCTCGGTGGACGCGGCCGTGCGCCGCGCCATTGACGCGAACATCGGCGCGAACATCGGCGCGAACTACCCACCCCACGAACACCCCCGGAACGCAACATGAACCCCCCCGTCCGCGTCCTCTTTGTTGTCATGCCCAACAGCCTGGCGCTGGACTGGGCCGGACCGGCCGAGGCCTTGCGAATAGCCAATGACACATTGGTCGCGCGCGGGGCGGCGCCGGCGTTCCAGGTGGGGTTCATCGGCCCCGAAGCCGAGCCGAGCACCTCGGTCGGCATCAGCCTCAAAGGGGTTGCGGCGCTCCCACCGATTCAATCATTCGGTGAACAGCCCACCTGGGTGATTCTGCTGGGCCAACCCGGCCAGCGGCTGGACCCCCACACCCCCGCCATGGGCCAGTTGCTCGACTGGCTCCGAGGGTTTCATGCCGTCCCGGGCCAGCGCGAACTCCTCTGCGTCTGCGCCGGTAGCCTGATCGCTGCCCATGCCGGGCTTCTCGACCACCATGAGGCCACCACCCATCACCAGCATCTGCAGGAACTGCGCACCGTGGCCCCTCGCTGCCACGCGGTGGGCAACCGGGTGTTTGTGGAAAGCGATGGGATCTGGTCCAGCGCAGGCATCACAACAGGCATCGATCTCATGCTCTGTCGCATCGCCGACATCTGCGGCGAGCCGATTGCAGCGCGTGTTGCAGAAACCATGGTGGTGGCCCTTCGCCGCGGGCCGGCCGATCCGGAGCGGTCTCCCTTCCTGACACATCGCAGCCATCTGCACCCGCTGCTGCACAAGCTGCAAGATGCCATTGCGGAAGATCCTCGCGCCGCGTGGACGCTGGAAAGCATGGCCCGGATGGCGTGTGTCACGCCTCGCCACCTCAGCCGACTCTTTCTTCAACATGCCGATCTCACGCCGCTGGAGTATCTGCAGCGCATCCGCCTGAGCACGGCCGAAGCGGCCTTGCGCGTGGGGGCACGCGTCGGGCAAGCCGCCGACATCGCGGGCTTCAGCTCCGAAGTTCAACTCCGACGGGCCTGGGCCCGCCTGGGTCAGCACGAGACCCCACCGTCAGAGTTCAGAAAACGGCATGCCAAAGAGACGGCGTGACACGGCCGGCCTCTGATCTATCGGGGGACCTCGTCTTCGAGCACCATCACTCACGTCCCGCGGCACTCTTGTCAGCCGAGATGCCCAGCGTCCCCCGCCCCGCCGTCACCAGCGCAAGCGCCAGCGCGGCGCCCCCCAACGACAGAGCGCGCGTGCCCGAAGTTGCCACCCCGTTGAACCCAAACCAATCCAGCCAAGGCGATCCCGGCACCTGAAGGCTCACATAGAACCCAAACAGAAACAGCACGAGAAAGCCACGCCCGCTTCGGGTGAAATGCCCCAAGGCACTGGCAAGCGCACTCGCCAGGACCAGGCCACAGATCAGCGTCCACAGCAGCTCAAGATTCCCCACCGGCACGGCCACCGGCAGCGTGAACAACAAGCCCAAGCCCACTGTGCATAACCACTGCCGCCAAAAACGGCGTGAATCGCCTCCCGGCGCTGCCGCCACCAGATCCCTCGTGCGACTGCTCATGTCGCGCGCTGAAAGATCACTGATGAGCAGCCCCCATAAACAACAAGCTGCGGCCACCATGGCCGGCAGCTTGGCCATCGGCGCGATCTGACCCACTCCAGCCAACACCACAATCGCCACGACGGCCCAGGGATTGGCCAGCAGCGTGAGGCTGATATCCGCCAGGTAGGCACCAAGGGGGCCACCGAGACGAGGCGCCAGTCGGAGCAGATGCATCGCCGGCCAGCGCGCCGGGGTCATCAGAACACGCATCGACCGCCGCAGCCAGGACGGACGGCTGGCCGCCACGCTGCGCACACGTCGAGGATCAAATCGATGGAACAGTGGCACCGCAGATGCGGCCACGACCAGGGCAATGACCGCAGTGGCGAGACGCAAACCCACCAAATCCCCACTCCAGAAGCCCTCTGGAAAATAGCGGATCGGCAGGCTGGCGTCGAAGGTGCTTCCCCCGATGGCCACCGTTGTGGTGTCCATGAGCACAGCCAGACGTGTGGCAGCGGCGGCCAGACCGGAAGCATCAAGCGCCTGCACAGGACTGAAATGAATCTGCCCCGGCACCAGCGTGGCCGGCAGCACCGCAAACTGCGCCACCCAGACAAAGAAGTAGGCCACGTCTCCCTTGCGCCCCATCAGCGGGCCCCAAGCGTCCGCCAGCAGCGCAAAGCTGGCCACAGCCATCAACGTCGGCGTCAGCATCAAGGCGTAGGTCTGCACAAACACCCAGGGCTGCAGAGGGCCTTCCCCTCGAATCAACTGCAGCACGCAGCCGCCCAGCACCAGCGCAAGCTCCAACAGCATCAGATAGGCCATCGCCCCCAACCAACGGCTCGCCAGCAGACGCCGGTTGCTTGTTGCCGTGGTGGCGATGAGGCCCGCACAGCCACTGTGCAAGTCCAGGCTGCTGCGGCCACGCACCAGGTAGAAACCAAACAGGCTGAGCAGCACGCTGGCCATGCAGGCAGAGCCGAAGGCCACCGTACCGCTCTCATAGGCCGTGCGCGCTTTGTGGATCACCATCATGGCAAAACCGGTCCGCGGGTCCACCACAATCATCCAGGACAGCACCAAGGTCAGCAGCAGCACAATGACCGTACTCATGCGGCGAAGTCGCAAGCGCACTTCAGCCAGCGCCAGGGGCCACAGGCCGCTCATGCTGCTTGTGCCTGCAAAGCGTAGCGCTGGGCCATCAGCGCCTCTTCGAGACTGGGCTCACCCGGTTCAGCGGCAGCAAAAGGCCGTTCACCATGGGCCAGGCGTACATGAATCTGGGCGCCCTGGCGCTGCGCCTGGAGCACTTGCACCTGGCCTTCATCCCGCAACAGCGCATATTCCGCCTCGCTCAGGCGCGCGCTCCAAATACTCCCGCGCGAACGCTGCATCAGCGATTCCGGCGTCTCGAATTCCACCAACTTCCCCTTGCGCATGATGGCGAGTTGCCCAGCCATGCCCTCAATATCCGAGACGATGTGCGTCGAGACAATGACCAACTTGCTCAGCCCCATCTCGCTGAGCAAGTGTCTGAAGCGCAGCCGCTCCTCGGGGTCCAGCCCGGCGGTGGGTTCGTCCACAATCAGCACATCCGGGTCATTCAGCAGCGCCTGCGCAATGCCCAGGCGCTGACGCATGCCTCCTGAAAAACTGGCCGCCAACTGGTGAGCCTGTTGATGCAAATTGACCTGCTCCAGCAATCGAAGCAGACGCCTGCTGTCGCGCACACCCTTGAGCGCAGCAAAGTATTGCAAGAATTCCAGGGCGGTCAGCTGTGGGTAGACACCGAAATCCTGCGGCAGATATCCCAGACGCTGGCGCATGCGGTTCGGGCGTTTCACCACGTCCTCTCCGTCCAGCAGGATGCGCCCGCTGCTGGGTTGGGTCAGCGTCGCGATCATCTGCATGAGGGTGGTCTTGCCCGCGCCGTTGTGTCCGATCAGCCCCACAACGCCAGGTTGCAACTCAAGACTGAGATCGTCCACGGCGCGCTGGGCACCAAAAACCTTCACGAGATTTTGCAGGCTGAGCATGGCGGCAACTCCGGATGAACGACGCGCAGTATATGAAGAGGATCCGTGCCGACCGTCAGGTCACCAACGGTCGGCACTGCCCCATTGGCGGGGGAAGGATCACGTCGCGCCAAGCGGGCGGAGCAGCACAGCGCGCTGCTCCCACAAACGCACGAACTCGGCCAGCACCTCGGAGCGCTCGGCGCCATCGGTGATGCCCAGATGATCGAGCATCATCCCGAGTGTGTGCGTGGGTTGCCGCTCAACGATGAGACGATAGGCACACTCACTGAGCGGCACTCTGCGGTGGCCGCTGTAGCTGCTCTCAATCGCATACTGCACCTGGCGGCCGCCCGGCGGCACAAAGCTCTCGGTTTGAATCAGGCGCCGGCTGTCCGCCAGATCCACCACCAGCTGCTCCCACGGCAACGGACCCGTGCTTCGCTTCTCCACAAGAAAATCGCCGACTACAAGGCGGTCCAGCTTGGTGGTCAGAAAGCAGACGACGCCGTCTTCCACACTCTCCACAATCGGTTCAGCGTCATTGTTGAAGGATGTGTTCAGAAGCACCGGCACGCCGGTCAGATCTTTGAAGGCACTGATCAAATCCCAATAGGGCCGATTTGAATCCCGCGAAACGGTCTGAATCCGTGCCGACCCGTCGACGTGGCTGACGGCACCCAGCCCAGCACGGCTGGACTCGCGGGTCGGCAGAGAGAAGAGCATGTACGGCGAACGTTCCAGTCCTCCCAGCTCGAAAATCTCCGATGCCGATTCTTCCAGCACGGAAGGCGCGAAGGGTCGATAAGCCTCCCGCTTTTTCACCATCGCGTTGATCTTCGCCTTGTTCTCGGCGGGCCGTGGGTCCGCCAGGATGCTGCGATTACCCAGCGCACGCGGCCCAAATTCGGAGCGCCCTTGCATCCAACCGATGACCAGGCCCTGCGCCAGCAACTCGGCAGTCTCGCGTGCCGGATGGGCCAGTCGGCGCACCGAGACGAAATCGCTCCAGGGGCTCAACGCTTTCTCGATCTGCGCGGCCGTGCCGATGTCTGACCCCCAGTACACCGTCTTGGTGGGCTGCAAGGCCAATGCCTGACGCACGGCCCGATGGGCCGCATGCGCCGCGCCCAGCGCACAGCCAGCGTCGTGGGCGGCGGGCTGGATGAACATCTCCTTGAACAAGCCTTCGCCGGCCAATTTGCCGTTGAAAGTCACGTTCTGGGCGACGCCACCGGCATAACACAGACGCTCCATGCCGGAATTCTTGCGGTGGTACTGGAAGAAGTGCATGAGGATGGTCTCGACTGCCTCTTGCAAGGCGGCAGCGATGTCCTGATGGTGCTGGGTAAATGGGTCCCCTCGTCGGCGTGGCACCCCCAGCCCGCCCGAATACATCGTCCAATGCGCGATCTCCTGGTCATGAACGACTCTGAACCAACCGTCTGGTGTGAGCTGATACATCGATCGGAGCAGGGCGCGGTAGCGGGCTGGGTCGCCATAGGGCGCCAGCCCCATCACCTTGTACTCGTCGAAGATGGTGTAGCCCAGTTGATGAATCACCGTGTTGTAGAAGAAGCCCAGCGAGTGTGGCGTCCGGTGGTTGCGAATCGGCTTTAAGCGGCCACCCCGGCCTTCCCAGACGGTCGTGCATTGCCCCTCGGGGCCGGCCCCATCGACGGTGACCACCAGCGCCTCGTCGAATCCGGACATGGCGTAGGCACTCAGCGCATGCGCCTCATGGTGGTTCACAAACTGCAGCTTCTTCAGGTCAAAGCGCCCGAACCGATCCTGCAGGAGTTGGCCAACCACCTGCCGAACTCCAGCCAAGGTATCCAACGAGCCGCCGATGTACTTCTCGAGGATGAACAAGTCGCCCACGGACTCGTCGACGTTGATGGCAAACCGCTCGACATCCTGCAGCGTCGCTCCCGCAGTACGCAAGCAAAAGTCGATCGCTTCCAGCGGAAACTTGTTGCTGTGCTTGATGCGATCGAGCCGCTCCTGCTCGATACCGGCCACCAGTTGACCGTCGGACAGCAGCACGGCAGCCGCATCGTGCCCCTGTCCGATCGGAAACTCCAGGCGATTCCCATGCTGCGGATCGAGGCCGCCACACATTCCCATCACCAGCATATGTCTTCCTCCTCAAAGAAATGGATCAACGTTCTGTTCACTGGAATCTCTGTGTCGTGAGACTCTGCGTGGTGTTGCTCGATTCGGCCCGATGAGCCATATGGGTGGCGTCTCGGGGCATCCCGTCAGCCATCGGCAGTCCAGGCGTGACATCGAACAGATGCACCGTGAAGGGACGCCCGGCTGTCACGACCAGTTGGATCGTCAGGCCCTCCGGGGGCAGGTTGTGGGCCGCCAGGGACCAATCGTCTGCCGTGGCCGGCGGAACTGGCCGCCCCTGAATCATTGCCTGGGTGACTCGGGCGCCAACGACCTGCAGCTTGAAATCTCGGGCTTCCCGGCGCGATCTCAGCTGAAGCTCGACGGTCCGTGTCCCGCCCTCGGTGCGGTCACTCAGTGTCTTCATATCCGGCGCGGGCAACCCGACGTCCGGCGCCGCCGAGGTCCAATACCGCCGCGACGCTTCGCCAAACCATTCCGGAATGGAACGCCGCACGGCGCCGGCATCGAAAAAGTGGCGCTGCCAGTCACCCAGCACGACGTCACTGGACAGCCATTGCGCGGTGTTGGAACCACCGTCCTGGACATAAAAGACGTTGACGGGGCGCGGGCGCTCTGCCGACACGCCGGAGGAGAACTCACCACCCGCCATCATGGCCACCCCGATCACCACGGCGGCCCTGATGACAAGGCCGCGTCGAGGCACCGCCGCGAGCAAAGGCCAAAGAAGGGCCAGGAGAAACACAACGGCGATCATGGCCGCTCCAGCCATCGGGGTGGTCAGTGCCACCAGGAGCGTATGCACCAGCGGCGCAAACACCAGCGCTGCGGGAATGGCTCCAACTGTCAACACCATCACCCGTTGAAGGCCGGAGATCCGACCCGCCCCCACGAGCACCACCAGCCAGGCCGCCAGCACACCGGCCAACGGCCACGCCAAGGCATAGCTGGCGCCGGGGAATCTGGCTGTGCCCAGCAACACCAGGACAAGCCAGACCAGCGCGGCGCCCAAGGACAGTTCCATGGTGTTGAATCGGCGCTGCAGCCAACCGTAGATGCCGAGGAACCAGGCCAAGGTCAGCGCCAGCAGGGCCCCCCAATACCAGAGGTGGTTGTACAACTCGACCAGGCCACGGTATTCGGGGTGGAAGCTACGGATCAGCAGAAGCCCCAGGGTGCCCGCCAGGGCCAGCAGCAGCGCGGTGCAGGGCAAAGCGACCAGGCCCACCGCCATGCGCCCCACACGGACCTGGCCCTTGCGCATGCCCACGGACAAGGCAGCGATCCACAGCACGCATGCCAGCCCGGCGGGCCCCCAGGCCAGCGACACCGGATAGTGCAGCAGACCCAGCCCGGGAAGGTCGAAATAGACCTGGTCAGGCGCTCCCTGAGTGCCGAATTCAACTTCGCCCAGGCGGCGTGACAGGGCAAGCATCGTCTCGCCCTGGTGCTGCACGCTACGGCCATCGACATCCTCCACACGATCAAGCTCGCTGTGATAGGTGCTGGCATTGGAGATGGCCGCGAAATTCAAGCCAGGGATCCCGACGCGCTTGAAGACCGACATGTCCGTCTGGTTGGGCATCACCCGATAGATCTCGTACATCAGCGAGGTGCCCACCGGCAGTGGCGTCGACGCAAAAGCATCGATCAGACGCCCATGGCCGGGGCTGGTCTCGAACATGATGCTGGGGCCACTGTTTCCCCGGTATTCGAAATTCAACACGGCAGCGACATCAGGGACCCAGGGATGTCTGGCCACGAAGGCTTCCGCGCCGAGCAAACCGGCCTCTTCACCATCGGTCAGCAACACGATGACATCGTTGCGCAGGCGCGGAAGCGTCTTCAATGCACGAGCGGTCTCCAGGAGGGCGGCCACAGCCGCACCGTCGTCCGCCGCACCGGGTCCCGTTGGCACTGAATCGTAGTGCGCAACCAGCATCACGGCCTTGCCGTCGCCGGTACCTCGGAGCCGGGCCACCACATTGCTGATGAAACCGACGGCGCCGTCTTCCTGAGACATGCCCAGTTCGACCTGCGTCTGGGTCTCCCAGCCGAGGGACTCCAGCGTTTTCACCACGTAGGCCCGCGTCTGTGCGTTGGCTTGGGAGCCAATCGGATGTGGCACTGATGCAATTTCCGGCAGGTGCTTCATCGCCCGCTCCGCGGAAAACACCTCCGGTGCGGCCGAAGACGGCACGGGCGCCGGTGGCTGCTTGCTCCAGATCCCCAGAACGACCAGCAGTCCCAAGACCACCAAGGACAGGGCGGCCGGCCAGCCGGCCGTCCTGTCCGTAGGAGCGGTCGCGTTGGCCTCGTCGGCAAGGGTGTTGCCATTCTGGCGCGATGCGCGCTGCGATTTCACTGAATAGGTATCCGCAGTCATAACAGTCCCTTCACAGACGCTGGCATCTCGCGAGCCACGCGGACCACAGGAATACCGGATTGACGGTTCTTGTGCATGTCGTCCATGCAGCGAGGCAGGTCCTCAAAGGCGTAGATCTCGCGGTGGAGCACTGGCTTGAAGACCTTGCCGTACAGACGCGTGGCCTCCTCGCACCCTGCGGCGGTTTCGTAATGCATGTGGTCAATGGTCATTTGCTTAACCGAGAGCAGCGTCGAGTTGTATTCAACGCTCTGGGAGAGTTGCCAGCCGGAACTGACGTTCACGCCGCACCTCGCGGAAACGGCGAGACCGGCCTCGAACACCGGGCCTCTGAGCATGTCGCACACCACATGCATGCCTTCGCCATCGGTCAGCGCCTTGCAATCCTTGACGAAGGCCTTGACGTCATCCTTGCTCGCGAAGCGCGCGTACTGGTTCTGATCCATGGAGATCACGCCCTGGCGTTGAAGGTCCTCGCGGCGTTTTGCATTGCCCGAACAGTAGAAGACCCTGTGCCCCTCTGCCTTGGCCAGCATCAGAAACAGCTCCCCCACCCCGCCACCAAACGACAGCACATTCAGCACCGGGTTTTGCTGGTGCGAAACCTTCAGCCGATAAATGCCCAGGCCTCGCCGCCACAGGTGGTAAGCGGTAGGCGCGCGCAGGGACAGGGCGGCGATTTCCCACAAGGACAGGCCACAATCGATCGGTGCAGCGATGAGCTGATGCTCATCAACCACCGCCTCCTCGGCATACCAGCCATCGGAGTCGGGCTGGTCGTAGGCCCAGATCCGCACCGGGAACCCGCCGCGATCCACACCGCCATTGCAATGCGTCAGCACGATGTCACCCGCCCTGAAGCGCTGGACGTCGCTCCCGGTCTCCACGACTTCGCCTACGGCGCTGTTGCCGACAAAGAGTTTTCCGCCCCGGGCAGCGCTGATGTTGATGGGGTGGCCGATGGCCGCATGCACCACATTGTGTTCGGCGGACACCGCGAGCACCCGCATGCGAACCTGCGTCGCACCGCATGCGGGCAGCGTCAACCGGTCGAGCCGGATCGTCCGGGTGAGGTCGAACTTGTCGTGATCCCCGCGCACACGTTCGGACTCATGCGCGATGTCCTCGGCGGACACTGAATAGGCTCTTGTCACGGTCATGCCTTCTTCTCCATCGGCTTGTGACGCCCGAGACGGCTCAGGCGTGCTCCCCAGCTACTGCGTTGATCGTCTGTGCAGCGGGACAACGCCCTGCACCAGCGATGCAGCTTGATGCGATTCCGTGGCTCGCTAGACGGCATCGGGTACCTCCGCTTCAACACGGTAGACGCGGCGATCCAGCAGGGACAGCAGGGCCACCAGTGACGCCACCATGCCCATCGCCACAAAGAGGACACTGGTGCCACGCCCAGGTCCGGTTCCAAACCAGGGGCCCAGGGCCTGAGACCACGCATGGCCCGGCATGAGCGCCGGCTCGAACACATACTGCGCCAGAACACCCCCCAAGCTTGCGCTGACCGGCAGGATGGCCAGCCCGATGGCTTGCTGGAACGCCGCAAAGTTCCCCTGGCGGTCGTGCGGCACTTTTCTTCGCCAGATGGCCGACGTGCTGCCCGCCAGTGTTGAACTGCACAACATGACAACAAAGGCACATGCACACAGCACCATGGCTGAGCTCTGCAGCCCGGCCAGAGCGATGGCAAGCCCTTGGACGATATTCAGAACCAGGACAAGTGGTGTCCACCGTTTCATGCCGCCCCAGACCACCAGCAGCAGCCCACTGGACAGTGCGCCCATCGCGCCACAGGTTGAAACGGCGGCGAACACCTTTTCCGAATGCTGCGCCAGCACCAGGGGCCCGATCAGCACCAGCACCATGCCGGTGAACAACGCACCGATCACCCTGTACACGAACACCGCCCCCATGGCGGGCCGCTGTCGCAGAAAGCCGAGGGCCCATCTCACATCACCCAGGGCGCTGCGCGACACCGGTGCCGCGCCTTCATCGGTCGGCCTTGTTGGCGCGGGCGGGATGCTCGCGACCAGCACGCCCACAATCGCGACCAGAAAGGTCAACACGTCCAGCACCAGGATGCCGAAGATGCCCATTCGCCCCAGGAGGACGGCAGCCAACATCGGAGCCGCAAACTGGGAGACCGCCGTGGCGATCTGGTACATGCCGCTGGCGCGACCGTAGTGTTCCTTGGGCACCATCGTCGTGATGGCGGCGCTGGCTGCCGGCCCCTGAAGGCCGATGCTGATCGACAGTACAGCCTGCAGTGCATAGAGCTGCCAGACATGGAAGACATCCAGCCAGAAGAGCAGCGCCATCGTGGCGGTGCAACCGACGGCCACGAGTTCCGAGACGACCAGAATGGATCGCTTGTTCCACTGGTCGGCGATGGCCCCGCTCCAGGGCATCATCAGTAGCGCTGGCAGCGTCGAGAAAAGCACGAACTGCGTGAAGCTGATGACCGATCCAGTGCGCTGGAACAGCCACACCCCAATGGCAAAGGCCGTCAGTTGGGACCCAAACATCGACGCGAACTGGGTCGACCAGATGATGTAGAAGCCGCGGCTCATGCGAGCAACGGGTGCGGCCTCTGCCCTCGCTGGCGAGGACGCGTCGATGGGCATGGGATGTCGAGTGGGTAGGGACATGGGGGGTGCCGGTGGAAGGCTTCAGGCCGCTGGCAAGCGGGCATCCGTTGGGGGGATCGGGGCCATCTGGACCAAGATCAGCGGCGAGTCAGAAAGGGCTGCAGCCATGCCGCAATTCCAAGCACGTGCGGCGCACGCAACATGCTCATATGGTTGCCGCCACAGGTGTAGGCCTGCGCGCGAGGCAGGTGCTGTTCCCAGCGACCGACATCCTCGTCCAGTCCCCGTCGCAGCGCCGCCCCGCCCCCGGGTGAAGGCGAGGCATTCACCAGGTACGACTCCTGCAGATAGGGCCGGGCCGGCAGGTACTGCGTGTTCAGGTGGGTCGAGAACGTGCGGAAGATGCCCTTCAAAGTGGGAAGCCGGGTGGATTGCGGCATCACACCATGCTGAACCAGGCGTGCGAGCAGCCGGGCCAGGTGCTGGTCAGCCTCTGCAGTGCCCATGGACTCGACTTCCAGCTCAAGCGATCTCCCCAGGCTTTGCTCATAGATCTGGATCAGGCGCCGCAGGGCTTCCGCCGGTGAATGACGTTCAAATCCGCTCGCAGGCGCCTCGGATGGCGCGCTCGAATCGAGCAAGGTCAGCGTGGCAGCGGGCTGCCCCAGTTCCTGCAAGACATGGGCCATTTCCAGTGCGACCCAGCCTCCGAAGGAGTGACCCATCAGATGCACCGGCCCCCGAGGGCGTATTTCGCGTAGCGCGCGCACATAGGCATGCGCCGCGCTGGAGACATCCACGTGCGGCGCGAGAATGCCGCAGAGACCGCGTGGCTGGAGGCCATGGACCGTGATCTGCGGCCCCAGCGCATCCGCGAGGTCGGCCAAGGCCGTCACGCTCGCACCGGCACCCGGCACGCAAAACACAGGCACCTGGGAACTGCTGCCTTGCTTGAGAAGCACCGCCGGCATGTAGCGTTGCTCGGGGCGGTCCACCGGCTGGGTCTTGATCGTCTCGAGCTCCTGGCCGATGGCATGGGCCAAGGACGCGACGTGAGGCGCCTCGACCATCGTGTGGTGCGTTCCCGGCACCGCGATCACCTTGAGGCGGTTGCCGACTGCGGAACGCCAGCCAAGCGTCGGATCGGCGGGCTGTTCGTCCTCGGCGGCAAATAGGCACATCGGGATGGAGAGGGGTGGCCGAAGGTAGTGGATCAGTGCCCACCCCATCGCGGTCTGTACAGCGAGGTAGCGCTTCAACAGCTCCGGGCCGACGTGGCCGGGCAGCAAACCGACTCGCTGGCCCTCCTCCAGCAAGGCCACTCTGTCCCCGATCGCCGCCACGTCGGCAAGCCGTGTCTTGACTGCCTCAGAAGTACCGTCTGGCACCCACACCAGCGAGTCGATCCATCCGTCCACATCGGCGCTGACCGGCGGGGCCTGGGTGGAGACACCATTGCCGACATCGGGCTTGAGGTATTGGCTGTCCGTATCGATCAAGGCCAGGAACTCAACGTGTTCGTCAGCGCCAATCAGCTGATTGGCCGCCTCATAGGCCAGGATGCCCCCGGACGAGGAGCCTCCCAGGCGATAGGGCCCATGCGGCTGCACTTGCCGGATTTCGCGGATGTAGGCGGCCGCCATCTCTTCCACCGACGACAGGGGTTGCTCGTCCTCGGCAAAACCCGCCGCCGCCAATCCGTACACCGGCAGATCCACATCGAGGTGACAGGCCAATGCGTAGGCATAGCCCACCTCGCCCTTACTGGGATGGAACAGGAACAGCGGCGCCTGACGCCCGGTGGTGCGGATAGGCACCAGGTGCCTGTAGCGGCGACCGGTGTCCCGCTTCCCCGCCAGCGTCGCAAACCCCTGCAGCGTCGGATGGACGAACAGTTCCCGCAACGCCATCTTCAGGTTGAACTGGCGATCGAGAATACCGATCATCCGCACCGCCAGTAGCGAGTGGCCCCCCAGTTCGAAGAAGTTATCGTGGCGGCCAATACGCTGCACGCCCAACAGCTCCTGCCAGATGTGACCGATGGCGTGCTCCAGGTCGCCAAGCGGCGCCTCATAAGGTCGGGTGGCCAAAGCGTCCTGGTCGGGCGCGGGCAGGGCCGCGCGGTCGATCTTGCCGTTCGGCGTCAACGGCATGGCGGGCAGCGTCACGAAGGCATGAGGCACCATGTGCTCGGGCAGTACCTGCCCGAGTTCGGCACGCAGGCGTGCGGCTGCAGGTTGGTGTCCGGGGGAGCCTGTGACGTAGGCCACCAGCCGCGGGTCTCCCGTTCCATCCCGGCGGGCCAGCACGATGGCTTCGCACACACCTTCGCATTGCGCCAGCCGGGTTTCGATCTCCCCCAGCTCGATGCGGAAGCCCCGGATCTTCACCTGATGGTCATTGCGACCGAGGAAGTCGACATGACCCTCGGGCAGCCAGCGGCCCAGATCCCCGGTGCGATACATGCGCGCCCCTGGTTGCAGGCTGTGGGGGTCCGGCAAGAAGCGTTGCCGCGTCAGCTCAGGCTGCTTCCAATAGCCGCGCGCCACGCCTGCACCACCGATATAGATCTCGCCGGTCGTGCCCATCGGGACCGGATTCCCCCGTTCATCGAGGATGTAGATCCGTTTGCCGGCAATAGGCCGGCCAATCGGCACGGTGACGGGGTCGGGAGCGCGACAGGTGTACACCGTTGCACACACCGTGGTTTCCGTCGGACCGTATGAATTGTGGAGGTGATACCGCGAAGACCATGCGTCGGCCAGTACGGCCGGCAGGACTTCCCCCCCGACGATCACCGTTTGCAACACTCCCAGCTCCGCGTCCGCCGGCAGTACCGCCAGCGCGGCCTTGGGCAGCGGCAGATGGGTCACGCCCTGGGTTCTCACGAGTTCAAGCAAGGTGTCGCCAGGTGCCAACGCACTGGCCGGCGCCAACAGCACGCTGGCACCGCTGCATAGCGCCAAGGTGAGCTCCGAAATGCAGACATCAAAGCTGAAGGAAGCAAACTGCAGCACACGGCTGGACGGGTTGACGCCAAACTGCGCAATCTGCGCATGCGCCAGGCTGCTCAGTCCGGCGTGCTCCACCATCACCCCCTTGGGCTGCCCGGTGGAGCCCGAGGTGTAGATGATGTAGGCCAGGTGGCGGGCGTTCAGCCCCAGGGCCTGCGGGTCCGGATCGTGCCGTGGCTGGACCTCGATCTGCGCCGCTTCCGCTCCATCCAGCGCCAGCACCGGCACCCCGATGGCCACCCCCTGGCGCATCTCCTGCACCAGCGCCTGCTGCGTCAACACCGCCCCAGGCTCACTGTCCCCCAGCATGTACGCCAGCCGCGCCGCCGGATACGCCGGGTCCAGCGGCACATACGCCGCCCCCGACTTCAGAATGCCCAGCAGCCCCACCACCATCTCCACGCTGCGCTGCATGCAGATCGCCACCCGGTCGTCCGGCCGGATCCCCAGCTGCACCAACCGATGCGCCACCTGGTTGGCCCGCTCGTTCAGCTCCCCGTAGCTCAGCTGCTGCTGCTCATACACCAGCGCCGTGGCCTGCGGCCTCGCCCTCACCTGCTCCTCAAACAGCTCGTGAATCAGCTCGTCCTGCGGATACGCCCGCGCCGTGGCGTTGAACTCCTCCAGCACTTGCCTGCGCTGCGCCGCGCTCAGCAGCGCCAGCTCGCTGACCCGTTGCGTCGGATCTTCCACCAGCCCCCGCAGCACCGCCTGCAGGTAGCCCTCCAGCCGCTGGATGCTGCTCGGCTCGTACAGCGCGCTCGCGTAGCTCAGCGTCGCACTCAAGCCCTCTGGCGTCTCGCTCAGCGCCAGGCTCAGATCGAACTGCGTGCTGCCACTGTCCGGTGCCAAGGTGCTGATGCTCAGCCCGCTGAGCTGCAGCGGGCCCTGCACCGGCGTGTTGTTCAGGCTCAGCATGTTCTGGAACAGCGGGCTGTGGCTCAGGCTGCGCTGCGGCTGCAGCGCTTCCACCACTTGCTCAAACGGCAGATCCTGGTGTTCGTACGCGTCCAGCGTGCTGGCCTTGACCTGCTGCAGCAGCTCCTGCACCGTCGGGTCGTCCTCCAGCCTCACCCTCAGCGCCAGGGTGTTCACGAAGAACCCGATCAGCCCCTCCACCTCGCTGCGCTGCCGGTTCGCCACCGGCGTGCCCACCACAATGTCCTTCTGCCCGCTGAGCCGGCTCAGCAGCACCGCCCACCCCGCCAGCAGCGTCATGAACAGCGTCGCCCCCTGGCTCTGCGCCAGCCCCTGCAGCCCCGCACTCACCTGTGCAGGAATCTCAAAGCTCCACTGCCCGCCCTCATAGCTTTGCTCCGCCGGCCTCGGCCGGTCCGTGGGCAGCTCCAGCAGAGCCGGTGCTCCGCCCAACTGCTCCTTCCAGTACTGCGTCTGCTGCCGCAGCACCTCCCCCTGCAGCCACTGGCGTTGCCACACCGCGTAGTCCGCATACTGGATAGTCAACGGCTCCAGCGGGTCCTCCCGACCCTGGCTGTACGCCTCATACAGCGCGCTCACCTCCCTCACCATGATCCCGGTGGACCACCCGTCGGAGATGATGTGGTGCTGCGTCAGCAGCAGGATGTGCGCCTGCTCCTCCAGCTTGAGCAGTTGGCCCCGGATCAGCGGCCCCCGCGCCAGATCAAACGGCGCGCGCTGCTCCTCCTGGCTCAGGCTTTGCACCGCCTGCGTGCGCTGTGGCTCCTCCAGCCCGCTCAGGTCCACCTCCTGCCACTGGAACCCCACCTCCGGCCCATCGATCCACTGCACCGTCTGTCCGTCCACGCTGCCAAACCGCGTGCGCAAGATCTCGTGGCGCCTCACCAGGCCGTCCAGCGTCGCCTTCAGCGCCTGGCGCTGCAGCGCGCCGCTGAGCCTCAGCGCCACCGGCATGTGGTACGCCGCCCCCGCCGCCGCGTCCAGCCGGTCCAGGAACCACAGCCGCTGCTGGGCGTACGACACCGGCAGCACGCCGCTTCGGTCCGCCGGGGTGATTCGCTGCCCCAGGTGCTGCCCAAGGCTTGCACCGGCTTGCTCCACGCTCTTCGCAAACGCCGCCAGCTCCGGCTGGTTGAACAACGCTCGCAGGCTGCTCTCCACCCCCAGCTCCTGGCGCACCCGCACGATCACACGTACCGCCAACAGCGAATGGCCGCCCAGTTCAAAGAAGTTGTCGTGTCGCCCGACGCGCTCCACCCCCAGCAGCTCCTGCCAGATCTGCGCCAGGCGCTGCTCCAGCGGGTCAGCCGGAGCCTCGTACGGCTGGCTCACCAGCGCACCGGCCTCCGGGGCCGGCAGCGCCTGCCGGTCAATCTTGCCGTTGGGCGTCAGCGGCAGCCCCGCCAGCACCACAAACGCACTGGGCACCATGTAATCCGCCAACGCTTCGGCCAGTCGGCTCCTGAGCGCACTGACCGCCAGCGCTTCCCCCTGCGCCCCTTCCTGCGCGCTCACGTAGGCCACCAGCCGCTTGTCGCCGCCCTGGTCCTCCCGCGCCACCACCACCGCCTCCCTCACCCCGGGGCATTGCACCAGCCGCGCTTCGATCTCCCCCAGCTCGATCCGGAACCCCCGGATCTTCACCTGATGGTCGTTGCGCCCCAGGTACTCAATGTTGCCGTCCGCCAGCCAGCGTCCCAGGTCTCCCGTCTTGTACAGACGCGCCCCCGCCTCCCCGCTGAACCCGTCCTCCACAAACCGCTGCTGCGTCAGGTCCGGCCGCTTCCAGTACCCCCGCGCCACCCCGTGGCCCCCAATGTGGATCTCCCCCACCACCCCGATCGGCACCGGTCGGCCCTGCCCGTCCAGGATGTAGATCCGTGTGTTGGCGATCGGGCGGCCAATGTGGGGATGCTCGCCCTGAATGCGTACCGCCGTTGCGTCCACCGTGCATTCGGTGGGTCCGTAAACGTTGCAGGCCTGCAGATCCCGGGACTCCGCCAGCGCCCGCCAGGTCGCCGGCGCAATGGCATCTCCACCGATGAGCAAGGTCAACGGACGTTGTCGGGCTGCCGTCAGCATGCCGGCGCTGCCAAGCATCTCCAGTTGTGCTGGCGTGCAATCCAGGACATCGATCTCCCGGTCCTCGATCCACTGCAGCAGTGCCTGCCCTTCCATGCGCAACAGCGCAGGGATCAGGATCAGGCCATGCCCGCTGAGCAACTGCACAATGATCTTGACCGACGCGTCA
Source organism: Roseateles sp. SL47 (assembly GCF_026625885.1). Lineage (NCBI taxonomy): Bacteria > Pseudomonadati > Pseudomonadota > Betaproteobacteria > Burkholderiales > Sphaerotilaceae > Roseateles > Roseateles sp. SL47. Next base: position 6,378,518 of record NZ_CP113068.1, read on the forward strand.
AAAGCCATTGAAGCATTCAAGGCGAATCGCGCACCAGAAGGCAGATGCGCCAGAATGTCTCGCGCGAGGGCCTGCCAGAGATTCACCACGCCCCGGTGCTCGATCATCACCCCCTTGGGCTGCCCGGTGGAGCCCGAGGTGTAGATGATGTAGGCCAGGTGGCGGGCGTTCAGCCCCAGGGCCTGCGGGTCCGGGTCGTGCCGTGGCTGGACCTCGATCTGCGCCGCTTCCGCCCCATCCAGCGCCAGCACCGGCACCCCGATGGCCACCCCCTGGCGCATCTCCTGCACCAGCGCCTGCTGCGTCAGCAACGCCCCAGGCTCACTGTCCCCCAGCATGTACGCCAGCCGCGCCGCCGGATACGCCGGGTCCAGCGGCACATACGCCGCCCCCGACTTCAGAATGCCCAGCAGCCCCACCACCATCTCCACGCTACGCTGCATGCAGATCGCCACCCGGTCGTCCGGACGGATCCCCAGCTGCACCAACCGATGCGCCACCTGGTTGGCCCGCTCGTTCAGCTCCCCGTAGCTCAGCTGCTGCTGCTCATACACCAGCGCCGTGGCCTGCGGCCTCGCCCTCACCTGAGCTTCGAAGAGGCTGTGAACAAGTGCATCCTGGGGATAGGCCCTCACAGTGTCGTTGAACGACTGCAGCACTTGCCTGCGTTGCTTCGGCCCCAGCCAATCGATCGCCCCGACGCGTTGGCCTGCATCGCTGATCATCTCCTTCAGGATCATCAGAAAGAGGTCGGCCCAGCGCCCAATGGTCTCCCGTTCAAAGAGATCGCGCGCATAGGACATCGTCGCGAAGAGTCGCCCACCGTATTCGTTGATCGACAGGGACAAGTCGAAATGCGTCGTCTCGGTGGATTGCGGGTCCACCGTGATCCTCAACCCGCTGAGTTGCAGTGGTGCCTGCGCCGGCGTGTTGTTCAGGCTCAGCATGTTCTGGAACAGCGGGCTGTGGCTCAGGCTGCGCTGCGGCTGCAGCGCTTCCACCACTTGCTCAAACGGCAGATCCTGGTGTTCGTACGCGTCCAGCGTGCTGGCCTTGACCTGCTGCAGCAGCTCCTGCACCGTCGGGTCGTCCTCCAGCCTCACCCTCAGCGCCAGGGTGTTCACGAAGAACCCGATCAGCCCCTCCACCTCGCTGCGCTGCCGGTTCGCCACCGGCGTGCCCACCACAATGTCCTTCTGCCCGCTGAGCCGGCTCAGCAGCACCGCCCACCCCGCCAGCAGCGTCATGAACAGCGTCGCCCCCTGGCTCTGCGCCAGCCCCTGCAGCCCCGCACTCACCTGTGCAGGAATCTCAAAGCTCCACTGCCCGCCCTCATAGCTTTGCTCCGCCGGCCTCGGCCGGTCCGTGGGCAGCTCCAGCAGAGCCGGTGCTCCGCCCAACTGCTCCTTCCAGTACTGCGTCTGCTGCCGCAGCACCTCCCCCTGCAGCCACTGGCGTTGCCACACCGCGTAGTCCGCATACTGGATAGTCAACGGCTCCAGCGGGTCCTCCCGACCCTGGCTGTACGCCTCATACAGCGCGCTCACCTCCCTCACCATGATCCCGGTGGACCACCCGTCGGAGATGATGTGGTGCTGCGTCAGCAGCAGGATGTGCTCCTGCTCCTCCAGCTTGAGCAGTTGGCCACGGATCAGCGGCCCCCGCGCCAGATCAAACGGCGCGCGCTGCTCCTGCTCGCTCAGCCGTTGCACCGCCTGCGTGCGCTGGGGCTCCTCCAGCCCGCTCAGGTCCACCTCCTGCCACTGGAACCCCACCTCCGGCCCATCGATCCACTGCACCGTCTGTCCGTCCACGCTGCCAAACCGCGTGCGCAAGATCTCGTGGCGCCTCACCAGGCCGTCCAGCGTCGCCTTCAGCGCCTGGCGCTGCAGCGCGCCGCTGAGCCTGAGCGCCACGGGCATGTGGTACGCCGCCCCCGCCGCCGCGTCCAGCCGGTCCAGGAACCACAGCCGCTGCTGGGCGTACGACACCGGCAGCGCGGCGCTTCGGTCCGCCGGGGTGATTCGCCGGGCATCACGGCTGGCCGCGTGCGCCTCCATCCGCCTTTGGAGCAGCTTGCGCAGAATCGCGTCCTGCAGCTCTGAGCGGTCTGTTGTGACGGGCGGCACCTTGGTCAATTCATTCATGGGTCTACGCGGTTGGACCGGCCTCAGACATGCTCGCCGGTAAGGCGTCGCAGCTCCTGCACCACGAGGACCAAGGCCTCCCGTTCGGCAAGCGTCACTTCAGGGTTCCAGAGATCGACCAGCAGGCAGGTGCGCGCGCGATCACCTGCATTCCAGGCCTCATGCAGATAGGAGTAGTCGAACAGCAGGCAGCGTCCCTCCTCCCAGCAGTGATCGACGTTGGCCACCCTCAACACGCAATCGGAGGGGATGTCCACCGCGAGGTGGAGGTTGATGGTGAAGTTCCACAGATCGCAATGCGGCGCAACCCTGGCGCCCGGCAGCAGGGTGGAGAAGTGCATTTCAAGGAGCGGGCACAGCCAGTCCGCGATCTGCTCTTTCATGAAGCGGAAGGTCTGGGGTACGTACTGGGCCGCAGCGTCCACCTCCTGCCCCTTGCGGAACAGGTAGAGCGCCTTCCAGTCATCCTGAACCCCTTTGTAGTGGCCGTAGTCGACCAGCGCTCCGGCTTTCGACGTCTGCAGAAATTCCGCCTTGATCTCCGGATGCAACTTCTCCAGCCCTTCCACGATGGGACGCAGCACCTCGTGCTCCCGGGGGTCATGCCAGGGTTTGGACGTCAGCCCGGGCAAGATCCATTTGGCCTGTTTCTGCAGCGGATGCCGATCCGAACGCTTGCCCAGCAGCATGCGTTCCACACGCAACACGGAATCCGCACCGTGACGGCGACGGATCTCCTCCAGACCTTCCTGAATCGACGGTGTCATGCTCTCCCTCCTGTTTTATTCAAGCTGCGCGCTGACGCGAGAACGCGGCGCCCCCTCGTCTTCTTCCAGCATGGCCAGCAGTTCGCTTTCCGATAGACCTCCAAGCTCCGACTTCAAGGCATCGATGTCCTCGCCCAGGTAGACCTTGAACTGCAACTGTTGGACCGATTCAGCGAGGTCCCGCAGGACTGGGCGCTCAAACAGCTCCCGCATGGGAAGGTCCACACGGCATTCGTCCTCCACACGACGCAACAGCCGCACGGCCATCAGGGAGTGGCCCCCCAGCTCAAAGAAGTTGTCATGGCGGCCTACGCGCCCCACGCCCAGAAGCTCCTGCCAGATCTGCGCGAGGCATCGCTCCAGCTCATTGGCTGGCACTTCGTAGGTCCGGCTGGCCAGTGCCGCGAGGTCAGGCGCGGGCAGCGCCTTGCGGTCGATCTTGCCGTTGGGGGTCAGCGGCAGCTCGGGCAGCACCACAAAGGCGCTGGGCACCATGTACTCGACCAGGCTGTGCGCCAGCGCCTCGCGCAGTGCCGCTGCGGTCACCTGCTGCCCGGCATGTACCGTCAAATAGGCCACCAACCGCTTGTCGCCCTCCTGATCCTCACGGGCAACGACCACCGCCTCGCGCACCTCGGTGCACTGCAGAAGACGGTTTTCGATCTCCCCAAGCTCAATGCGGAAACCACGAATCTTCACCTGATGGTCGTTGCGACCGAGGTATTCGATGGTCCCATCAGGCAGCCATCGACCCAGGTCGCCGGTCTTGTACATGCGGGCGCCGGCCTCCGCGCCGTAGGGGTCCGTCAAAAACCGCTGCTGCGTCAGCTCTGCCCGGTTGCAGTAGCCGCGCGCCACGCCCAGGCCGGCAATGTGAATTTCGCCGGGCACGCCCAGCGGCACCGGGGCACCGCTCGCGTCGAGGATGTACACCCGGGTGTTGGCCACAGGCCGCCCGATGCCGGGCCGGAAGCCCTCGTCACGATCCATGGAGACAAAGGTCGAATAGGTCGTGGTTTCCGAAGGGCCATACAGATTCACCACCCTGCGCGCACGCGATGCTGCAAAGGCCCGATCCACCAACGCGCCGCGCAAGGGCTCGCCAGCCAGGTTGATGCACAGCAGCGCCTCCGGCAGCACATCGTGGTCCAGCAAAGACTGCATCGCCGAGGGGACGGTGTTGATCAGCGTGACATCGTTCCAGCTCGCGTCATGCGTCAGCGCGTCGGGCACAAGACGAATCGCGGTCCCCGCGCTGAGCGGGACAAAGAGCTCAAAAACGTGGAGATCGAAGTTCACCGACGTCGAGAACAAGGTCACCGCCAACTCGTCGGTGCTAAAGGCTTCCATGCCCCAATGGACGAAGTTCACCGCATTGCCATGTTCGATACCCACGCCCTTGGGCTGCCCCGTCGATCCTGAGGTGTAGATGACATAGGCGAAATGCCCCGGGGCCAGCCCCCAGCCCTGCCGGCCCGGGTCATGAGGGTCCTGCTCGGCGATGCCTGCGGCGTCGGCTCCATCCACCACCAGCATGGGCACGCCGATGGGCAGTGCAGCCCGCACGTCCTGCTGAAGAAGCATCTGGGTCAACACCGCCACCGGCTCGCAGTCGGACAGCATGTAGGCCACGCGCTCGGCCGGATAGGCCGGATCCAGCGGGACGTAGGCTCCACCGGCCTTCAGCACGGCCAGCACCGCCACGACCAGGCCGGCATGGCGCTGCATGCAGATGGCCACACGGTCATCGGGACGCACACCTGTGGCCCGCAGCGCATGGGCCAGGCGGTTGGCGCGGGCATTGAGGTCCTCATAGCTCAACCGCTCGTCGCCGCACACCAACGCCAGCCGTTTCGGATGGAGGCGGACACCCGCTTCGAAGCGCTCATGCAGCAGCAGCTCACGAGGGTACTCAGTGCGGGTGGCATTGAACACTTCCAGCAACTCGTGGCGCTGCTGCGGGCCCAGCAAGTCCAACTGGCCGACACGTCGCTGGTCGTCCGCCACCATGTCGCCCAGCAAGGTCTGCAGGCAGGACTCCATCCGCGCCACCGTGCCGACATCAAAAAGCGCGCTGGCGTAGTTGATGTCCGCCGTGATCAGGTCGGTGCCGATATGGATGGACAGCATCAGATCGCACAGTGCAGTGTCTTCAAGGGTCTCCTTGGAAAAGAACTTCAGTCCGGCCACGGCCAGCTCGTGGTCGCCAGGCGTGTTGTGAACGTTGAGCATCGCCTGGAAGATCGGGTTGTGGCTCATGCTGCGCTGGGGCTGCAGGGCCTCAACCACCTGCTCGAACGGCAGATCCTGATGCTCATAGGCATCCAGGGTGGTCGCCTTGACCTGCTGCAGCAGTTGTTCCACCGTTGGATCACCCTCGATCCGAACGCGTAGCGCCAGTGTGTTGACGAAGAAGCCGATCAGTCCCTCCGTCTCTTTGCGCTGCCGGTTGGCCACTGGCGTGCCGACGACAATGTCCCCCTGACCGCTGAAGCGACTCAGCAATACGGCCCAGGCCGCCAGCAAGGTCATGAACAGGGTGGTGCCATGCCGCTGAGACAGTTGGCGCAGTCCCGCCGTTAATGCGGCAGACACCTCAAAGGGTCGATGGCCGCCTGCATAGCTCTGCATGGCGGGCCGGGGCCGGTCGGTGGGCAACTCCAGGAGCGCAGGCGCGCCGCTCAGTTGTTTTTTCCAGTAAGCCGTTTGCTGCCCCAACACCTCACCCTGCAGCCACCGGCGCTGCCAGATCGCGTAATCGGCATACTGGATCGGCAGCGGAGGCAGTGGATCCGGCTGGCCCTGGCTGAAGGCCTCGTAGAGCGTGGACAACTCGCGCACCATGATGCCGATGGACCAACCATCCGAAATGATGTGGTGCTGGGTCACGACCAGGATGTGCTCGGAGTCGGACAGACGTAGCAGGAGGCCCCGAATGAGAGGTCCCTGCGCGAGACTGAAGGGCGCACGCTGTTCTTCATCACAGCGGCGCTGCACGGCTGCGGCCAGCTCGGGTTCAGGCAGGGCACCCAGGTCGACTTCGCTCAGCGCGAAGCCGGTGCTGGCTGGACCAATGACTTGCACTGCCTGCCCGTCCAACTGACCGAAACACGTGCGCAGCCCCTCGTGCCGCACCACCACGGCGTCCAATGCGGCCTTGAGAAGACCCCGATCCAGCGGGCCAGCAATGCGGATGGATTTCGAAATGTGATAGGCCGCGTCGGCAGCATGATCTAGCTGATCAATGAACAGCAGCCGCTGCTGCGAATACGACGGCGGAACGATGTCCGTGACGGCCCGACGGGGGATACCGTCCCGGGCCCGCTCCGCTTCCGGTGCGCGCATGCGGTCGACTTCCAGCGCTTGCGCTGCGACGGTCGATTCACGGAACAGCGTGCGCAGCGGGACTTCGGCCCCCAGATGACTGCGGATGCGTGAGGCCAATTGGATGGCGATGAGCGAGCTGCCGCCCAACGCAAAGAAACTGTCCCTCACGCCAATCGGCCCCACGCCCAGCAACGCTTCCCAGATGGCGCAAAGATCCCGCTCGGTCGCCGACTGCGGCGCCACGAACTCGGTCGGAAGATCCGGGCGCGCATGCAGCGACAGGGCAGCGGGTGCGCCAATGGATCCCGGCGCTGTCAGCCCCTCGTCGGACGGCTCCAGTGGCCCCTGCGGGTCGGTGTTCCCGATGTGCTGCGTGGCAGCAACGCGGGCCACGGCCCCCGCGCCCTTGCCAATCCAGTAGCGCTTGCGCTCAAAGGGATAGGTCGGCAATGGAACGCGTGAACGCGGTTCATCCCGGTAAACCGCCTGCCAGTCCACAGCGTAGCCCACGGTCCAGAGGCGGCCGAGCGCCGCCATCGCCGTCACCAGGCTGCTGGCTGGATCATCCTGGCGCGGGACGGAATCGATGACGCTGCAAGCCGCCCCCTGCCCAGCACCCGCACCTGCATCCCGTCGGACCAGATTGCTGAGTGTGTGCCCCGGGCCCAGCTCAAGAAAGACCTCCAATTGGCGCTCTTTCAGCTTCTGAACGCCTTGAGCGAAGCACACCGTATTGCAAAGGTGTCTCACCCAATAGTCGGGATCCTTGGTTTGTTGCTCGGTGATCCACTCTCCCGACAGGTTGGAGAGGAAGGGCAACTGCGGAGCCTTCAGCTCGACGCCGGCCATCACCGACCGGAACGACGCCAGGATCGGTGCCATCAAGCCGGAGTGGGAGGCCGGCCAGCCCCTGAGAAACTGGAATTCGACGCCAGCCTCGGTCCAGCGGGCCGCGAGCGTCTCTGTTGCCTCGGGAGTTCCTGCTATGGTGCAGGCCTGTTGCGCGTTGACACACGCCAGCCATAGGCCCTCCCCCAGCCAAGGGCGCACCTGCTCCGGCGACAGCAGCACGGCCAGCATGTTTGCAGTCGGCAGGGCACCGATCAGTCGTCCGCGCTCTGCCACCACCTTCAATGCATCCGGCAAGGAAAAGACCTCCGCCAGGCAGGCCGCCACGTATTCACCCAGGCTGTGCCCGATCATCGCCATCGGCTGGACACCCCAATCCATGAACTGCCTGGCCAGCGCGTACTCCAGCGAGAAGAGCGCAACGAGGGACACCTCCAGCTGATTCATGTGCGCCTGTGCGGCGGCCAGTTGATCTTCTTCTGGAAAGAGCACGCTGCGAATATCCAGCTGCAGGATGGGCTTCGCCAGAGCGGCGCACTGGTCGATCTGCTGCCGGAAGAACGGTTCCGCCTGATACAGCGACCGCCCCATGCCCACATACTGGGTCCCACCACCAGGGAACATGAAAACGACGCCGGGCTGCCCCTTGGCACTGGATCTGCCCAGATGGGCCGTGTCCAGGCTGCGCGTCCACCCCTTCGCGCTCTGCGCCTCCTCCCCAGCCGCTGGCGACTCGATGCACACCACACTGCGGCGGTACTCGAACTGCTGCCGCCCCACCATCAGCGTGTGGGAGATGTCGGCGGCGCTGAACTCAGGGTGGGACGCCAGATAGCTGGTCAGGTTCGCTGCGGCGGCCGACAGCGCCGTTGGTGTTTTGGCGGACAGCAGCAGCAGCTGCGGGCGAGTGGACCGAGTGACCGCGACTCGCGCAGGCGCTTCCTCCAGCACCACATGCGCATTGGTTCCGCCGACACCAAACGAACTCACACCGGCCCGCAATGGCGCGCCCAGGTCGGGCCAGTGGCCGAGCTGGTTGTTGACGTAGAACGGGCTGGACGCGAAGTCGATGTGGGGGTTGGGTGCCTTGAAGTGCAAGCTAGGGGGGATCAGCCGGTGCTGCAGCGACAGCACGGTCTTCATCAGCCCAGCGATGCCCGCCGCCGTGTCCAAGTGCCCCAGGTTGGTCTTGACCGAGCCCAGCGCGCAATACTGCTTCCTTGTGCTGGTAAGTTCAAAGGCCTTGCTCAGTGCACGCACTTCGATGGGATCGCCCAGTCGGGTGCCGGTGCCATGCGCCTCGACATAAGCGATGGTGTCCGCCGTCACATCCGCGATGGACAAGGCCTCACTAATGGCGGCAGCCTGGCGGTCCACGCTGGGAGCGGTGAAACTGATCTTGTCGGAACCATCGTTGTTGATGGCAGAGCCGCGCACCACTGCATGGATGTAGTCGCCATCCGCATAGGCATCGGCCAGACGCTTCAGAAGCACGATGCCCACGCCGCTGCCATCCACAATCCCGGTGGCATCGGCATCGAAGGCGCGGCAATGGCCATCTGCCGACTGGATGCCTCCATCCACAAAGGTGTAGCCGGTTTTTTCGAGGTTGGAGATGGCCACACCACCGGCAAGCGCCATGTCGCACTCGCCGTTCAGGAGGCTCTGGCAGGCCACATGCACGGCCACCAGAGAGGTCGAGCACGCCGTCTGTACCACCAGTGCGGGGCCGCGAAGGTTGAGCTCGTAAGCCACCCGGCCGCACAGGAAATCCTTCTGATTGACCTGCATGATGGCGCGCCCGCCCATGGAGCGAATCACTGCCGGGTTGGACGCCAGGTTCTCAAAGAGGTAGGCGCTTTCGGCAACCCCACCGAAGATGCCGATCGACCCGTCATAGTCACGGGGGCTGTACCCTGCGTGCTCCAGCGCCTCCCAGGAACACTCCAGGAACAGCCGATGCTGCGGGTCCATGAGTTCGGCTTCGCGCGCGGCGACCCCGAAGAAGTCGGCATCGAACTTGTCGATGTCGGACAGCATGGAGGCCACCTTCACATAGTTGCTGTCGGCGATGAGATCCTCTTGCACGCCGGCCTGCCGCAACTCGTCGTCCGAGATCGGATGGACGGAGTCCAGCCCCTCGCGGAGGTTTTTCCAGAACTGCTCGAGTGTGGCGGCATCCGGAAAGCGCCCGGCCATGCCAATGATCGCAATGCTGTTGTTGGGGTCGATGTTGTTCTGATCATTCCATTGGTTCATGGCTACCGTCCCGTCGTTACTTGCCGGCCGAGCTTCGACCGTCTCTCGCGTTGCTGCGCGGCACTGCGCTTGCGCGCCTCTGCACGCGACACCCCCTGTTGGGCGGGCGCCTCCTGATCCTGCTCACCGCCCAGAAACGCCGCGATCTGCTCCACGGTGGTGTGCGTGAAAAAGTCGGACATGGCCAGCCGCCCCGGATACATCTGATCCAGTTGCTGATGGAGGCTGACAAGCAGCAGGGAATGTCCGCCGAGGTCAAAGAAGTTGTCGGTGACACCCACCCGATCGGTCTGCAGCAGGGTCGCCCAGACCTGGCTGACCGCCGCTTCGGTGGCGTTGCGCGGAGCCACATAGCGGTCGGACACCTCCGATGATTCCAATGCGGGCAAGGCCTTCCGGTCGATCTTCCCGTTGGGTGTCAGCGGCAGTTCGGCCAGCACAACGAAGGCACTGGGCAGCATGTAGTCCGGCAGTTGGTCCGCCAGCTCACTGCGCAACTGCGTCGTGGCCAGTTCGTGGCCAGGCTGGGGGGTCACATAGGCCACCAGACGATTCTGGCCATCGATGTCTGCACGGGACAGCACCACCGCTTCATGCACACCCTGGCACTGCG